>DAIMFE010000069.1:0-17652 GCA_036724805.1 Bacteroides sp. | reverse complement strand
CAGCGGAAGCCGAAGCGATTAAAGTAAAAAACGATTTAGCTAAAGTACAGATTGATAAGGAAAAGGTTGAATTAGAGTTAGCCCAGGTAAGACTGGACATGGAAAAGGAGAGGAATAATCTTGAACTTCAGGAAGCTGCTAAAGTATTAGAAAATAGATTGCTTGAATTGGAAAACGAGAAGGCCAGGTTAGAACTTGAAAAGAAAGACATTGCTGCACAACTCGAAAGACAAGCTTTGATTCTGGAAGAGGAGTTAATTAGCGCTCAGATAGCTTTACTTCGAGCACAAGATGAATTGAAAAATCAGAAAAACAATCTTGATGAAGCAGAAAATCAACAATTGCAGAATAAAGTAAATGCTTATTCATTGGCTATGTCTACTTTAAATGTGGAAAAACGTAATTTGTTAAATATGCAATCATATTTAGTGTCTCTTGAAAATAATTTAGTTGATTACAAAGAGTGGCGTGCAAATACAGTTGAAAGATTAGCAAAAGAAAAAGCTGCAAATTTGGCGGAAATTGCAGCATACAAAAAGTATTCTAATTATTTAGCTGATATTGAAAAAACTAAACTTGAATATGATGAGAAGGATCGTGAATACAGACTAAGACAAGATAAATATAATGTTGAACAAAGTAAATATAATGACCTTAAAAGTGCGCTTATTATTCCTACTTCAGAGGCGATAATGGAATCTGCTTATGTACAAGCTGTATCCAAAGTTTATGCTGGGGGATCAAATTACAGAATTTATTCTCCTTGGGGTTATTCTTACGAGTATTATTCGTGGAATTCAGATCTATCTAACTCGGAAGATTATTTTAATCAGATAAAGTATGACTACATCGAAAAGGAAATTAACAGTAATTATCCGATGACCCGTCATGAATATAATACAATTATACCTGTATCCAGTCCTAATATTGACAAGCTTTCTACTTTCAAACCCATAATGGATAACAACCTGATAACAGCTACTAATGATCAAAAGGTTTCTGCTGATGAAGTAAAAGCGAGAGAACAGTATGTAAAAGACACAAAGAAAATATGGGATGACCTTGAAAAGGATGAAAATGCTACGGGAGACGAAAAAGAACAAGCAGCGAGAGATTACAATAATGCGCTCAATCAATTAGATGATGCAAATAATGAGTTAAGCAAATTTAATGATGTTGTTGAAAAAATGAAAGAACAGTTAGCTACTCTTGCAACAATTATGGATCCTGCTGCGTATGCTGCTTATGTAAAAGCTGTAACCGATTATAACGTTGCTGTACTTGAAGCCGTAACTCCGGTAGCTGAAGCCAAGTTTGTTTATGAAACTTATTATTATAATGAAGTATTGCCAATAGAAAAAGAGCGTACAGTTTTATATAATATGCTTTATAATAATAATGGAGCCGATTGGACGGCATCCGGACTTGATGCAGAAATTAAAAGACTTGAGGAAGCAAATATCCAAATTGATAAAAATCAAGAATGGCTTTCTTTAATAGCTAATACTGAAGAATCAATCGAATTCCAGAAGATTGATATTGAGACACAACAAGCTGTAGTTGCCGTTGCACAGATTTACGCCGACAACGCCAAAGCCGCTCTTGATGCCGCAATGCCTAAAGCAGAATAGTAGACACATTTCTTTGAAACGCTAATAGAAAAAACAAAATCAACATGAAAATAAAAAAGCTTTTGATATTAGCCGTTATTCCCATGATGTGTCTTCAGACTTATGCACAAGACAATGATTACACCCCTAAGAAAGGTAATTTCACTGTGGCGGCAACTGTAGGATACAACAGTTATACAAATATCACGGCCAAATCAGGATTGGCAACTGATTATGAAGCAGTAGCACCCTCAACCAATTGGAACGATAAAAAGTTAATGATTGGGTTTGAAGGAGGATTCTACTTCCATGATAAATGGAAACTGACTTTGGGAGGCGGTTTAAACTTTACCAATAACCCCGGATATCCGGCTAAGCCCGGAACGATAGACGAAAATTCGGAAATCGGCGATGGGTCAATTCCTAACTACCGCGCGGTAGGCGATGGTAGCACCCTGGGGTACAATGTATTTGCCGGAGTAGATCGCTATTTCAATGTTAAAAATGTTACTAACCTGATGTGGTATGCAGGTGCACGCGTTGGATATGCATACGCGCAGAATCAGGTGAAGTTTGATGAACCCGAATCTATGGGTAAATCGGTAGCAGAGACATTTAACATTCGTGGTGCAGCCACTGCCGGATTCGATTATTTCGTAGCCAGAGGATTGTACATAGGATGTCAGATTGATCCAATTGCTTATACCTATAATAAAACATCTTTCAAACCACAGGAGGGCTTGTCCAACCTGTCGGCAAATAGTCACAACTTTTCTTTTCTAGCATCTCCGACTATAAAATTTGGGTTTTATTTTAAACTAAAAAATTAATGCTATTTAAAAAAGGATCACCGGCACGGTGGTCCTTTTTTAATTATGCAAACAACAAACCAACAGTGTTTTGTAATCCAAATGCACGTTGCATTTCTCCCAAATGCGCGTTGCATTTGAGTAAACAGCACGTTGCATTTTCTAAACAGCACGTTGCATTTGAGAAAATGCTATGTTGCATTTGGTTGGGTACAAATAATGCCGCATGGTGTAGGCATCGCATGGTGTAGGGGCGGGTCTATTTTATACTATAGTAAACAAAATAGCGTTACCAAAAACGGGACGCTAAAATCTACCACAAACCCGTGGAAAATGGAAACAACTATGTACTCTTTTCCCGAATACCGGGTAATTATCGGGAGGGTAGTATCCATTGTTGTTGCTCCACCCACCGATATAGGGGCTAGTTTCCCAAAATATTTAACAAGTAAGGGGGCAAAGAGCAAAGCGATGATCTCTCTGGCAATATTCGATAAAAGAGCGATTGTTCCTAATTCAGCACCCTTATATTCGGTGATAAAGATGCCGGAAAGGGAGTAATACCCAAAACCGGAGCCCACAGCCATAACCTCCGGCATGCTTCGGTTGCCAAGGAAAAAGCTGATAAAAGCACAACCGGCCAGCGTTCCAAGTAGGGTTACTACAGGAAGAAGTATTAACCGGGGATTAAGATTTTTGAAGCTTTTCAGGGTGTTAGGATCGCTGCCAACGCTAAGCCCAACGCAAAACATCAGTACGCATAAGGTATAATAACTAAGTTTGCTATCCAAAAAATCGTAAGGTATTAAATGATAGATACCGCAAAGAGTACCCAAAACAAAGAAAGAAACAATAATTACACTCCCTTTCATTGCTGCTCTCCCTTTATGCCCCTGTTGATAAAATACCATAATGCCCAAGCACCCAGTACGCTTCCTATAACGGCAGCCAAGGTTATAATCAAGGCTTCAACCCCAATGGTGGGTAAGCCCTTAATGATTGATTCGTTGCTGCCAACATCTATTCCTAAAAGAAAAAGTAATATCCAAATAAGTGCGGTAATGATTTTGTGGATCCATTTAAGCCTCTTGTTTCTTAACAAAAATCCCACAAACATGCCGGTTAGCATTATTCCTATTATAATGAGCATATTCTTTTTTTTTGTGTAAAAGTAATCATCTTATATTGAAAACCCTATTCCCTACAACAAGAAATCCCCTTTCCCTGTCACTTTAAAGTGATACCGTTATTCTTTCAAGCGTTTAATCTAAAAGAGTGTTAATTCTTTGGCTGCCTATTGTTTATCCGAGATATATAGATATATTTGTGATATCAAATTGATATTATAATAAACATACTTATGGAAACAAAAGAAACTAATTTTAAAGGATTTAGAGCGAATGGGTTTGCAATGCTCTTCGTTACTATATTATTGTTGGCTGGTTTTGTCGCTATGTTCTGGGCAATACCCTATATTGGTTATGTGGCTATTGCAATTGCCATATTTGGTATTATTTTCGATTTAATATTAGCATCGGGCCTCTTCTCTCTCGAACCCAATGAAGCTTTCGCCATGGTTTTCTTTGGTAAATACAAAGGTACTTTTAGGGAGACAGGCTATTTCTGGGTAAATCCATTTATGAGTAAAAAGAAATTATCTTTGCGTGCCCGTAATCTTGATGTAGAACCAATAAAGGTAAATGATAAAACCGGTAACCCCATTATGATAGGTTTAGTATTGGTGTGGAAACTTAAAGATACCTATAAAGCCATGTTCGAAATTGATTCTCAAACAATGGCAGCCGGAAGTGCCTCGTCTGAAAGTGCTGGAGCCAGCGTGACGGTAGTAAAGCGAATGGCAGCTTTCGAAAACTTTGTGATGGTGCAAAGTGATGCCGCTCTGCGTCAGGTTGCGGGGCAATATGCTTACGATGATAGCGACCATAGCAACGAACTTACATTGCGATCGGGTGGAGAAGAAATTAACGACCAGCTAGAGCAAAAACTGAACGAACGCCTGGCAATGGCCGGATTAGAGGTAGTGGAAGCCCGTATTAACTATCTGGCTTATGCGCCTGAAATAGCAGCGGTGATGCTTCGCCGTCAGCAGGCATCGGCAATTATATCTGCCCGCGAGAAGATTGTGGAAGGTGCTGTGTCTATGGTGAAAATGGCTCTGTATAAACTTAAAGAAGAAGAGGTTGTTGAATTGGATGAAGAAAAGAAGGCCGCGATGGTTAGCAATTTGCTGGTGGTTCTTTGTGCCGATGAATCTGCACAGCCGGTGATAAATGCAGGGACACTTAACCATTAATATGTTTTTAGCCGCGGATTGTACGGATTGCGCGGATCAAAGAAACGCGGATAAAAATTAAATCCGCGCAATTAAATCCGCGCAATCTGCGTTATCCGTGGCTAAAATAGAATAAAACCCGCGAGGGGAGCCCTACGTTTTAAAACTTAAATATTATGAGTAAGAAAGAATCTTCAACCAAAAGTTTTGTACTGCGTATAGATGCCGAAACGATGGATGCCCTTGAAAAATGGGCAGCTGATGAGTTTCGCAGTACAAACGGTCAACTTCAGTGGATTATTGCTGAAGCGCTGAAAAAGAATGGGAGGATGAAGAAAAGCAAAATATCAACAAATATCGAAAAGCAAGGAGGAGATACCAATGATTAACCTTGGACGTTTCAGAGCAAATCTGCCCAATATTTATATCAGGCCAACCCTTCCGGATTGGATACTCAGTGGCATATCCGTGGGTATAGCGCTGGCTGTATGGATATTGTTAGGCTTACACTATACAGCGCTATCTGCAAAAGGGAACGATACCCTTATATTTGCAATAATTGCAACCGTTGCAACCATTTTGCAATTGTTGGTGCCTTATATACCTGTACGGTGGGTTAATTTTCCTTTCCGGATAACCGAACAGAACGTTTGGCGACAATATTTTCTGGCACAACGTTTGGTTAGAGCTATAACGGTTGAAATTAATATAATCTTCCTATCTTTATTTTTGAGCATTCTTATTTCGTGGTGGACGGTATATAACGATCCGGTTCAATTAATAATGCTGTGTATAATGGCTGCTACAGTGATAATATACATGATAATTGCTTATCGGTGGAGGTAAGTGAATTAGCTATCTTACTTGGTTTAAATTAGCCGATATACGAAATAATCCCTTCGCGGTCATCGGTTCCAAACCATTTAATGTCCTTATCCCGCCTAAACCAAGTCATTTGCTTGCGAGAGTAAATGCGGGTATTCTGTTTAATTTTCTCAATGGCAAATGGCAATTCCCAGGTACCATCCAGATAGTTAAATATCTCTTTGTAACCAACGGTGTTTAATGCATTAAGATGTCGGAAAGGAAATACTGCTTTAGCCTCCTCAATGAGGCCTTCTTCTATCATTAAATCAACCCGATGATTTATCCGTTCGTATAGTTCTTCGCGGTTGCGGGTTAGTCCTATTTTAATAATATTGAATGGTCTTTCCTTTTTCGTTTTGGTTCGGAAAGAGGTATATGTTTTCCCTGTCATATAACAGATTTCCAGGGCGTGAATAACACGCTTGGGGTTCTTTCGATCAACAATTTTATAATATTCAGGATCCAGGAGTTTAAGTTCCGAGCACAATTGGTCGAGGCCATCTGTTTCGTATCTGTCGAGTAATAATTTACGGGTATCTTCATCTACGGTGGGGATATCATCGATACCTATGCACACTGCATCTATATACATCATTGACCCGCCGGTAAGTATTACCGTGTCTTTTTCCAGAAATAATTTATCCAGTAATTTGAGCGCGTCCGTTTCGTATTGAGCAGCACTATAATAATCGGTGAGTTGAAGGGTGCCAATGAAGTGGTGCGAAACCCGTTGCAGTTGAGATGAGGTAGGAGCGGCAGTACCTATTTTTAAATCTTTGTACAGTTGCCGAGAATCTGCTGATACAATGCAAGTATCATATTTTTCAGCCAGTTGCAGGCTAAGCTCAGTTTTCCCGACAGCTGTAGGGCCTATAAGGACAATCAGTTTTTTGTTTTTATCCATTAAAAGCTTTCTTCTTCAACACTACCGCCCGATGAGGGGTCAACATCAAAGCCTTCGGCATCAAAATCTTCGAAATCGAAATCTTGGTCACCATAAAAGTTTTCGTCCATATCTATAGAACCGGATGTGGACATCATTTCTTCAAAGTCCATGGTTTGTTTTGGAGGATCACCTTCCTTACGGGTACATGTCGGCTTTTTTATATCTTTTCCGGTAATGATTTCGGTTAATTCAATGAAGAAGCAGCGTTCGGTAAGGTAATCGAAGACGTAGAGTAATTTCTGCTTTTCATCTTCAATTAATTCGCTTAGTGTAGTGTCTTTCATAACCCAGCTATCTATTTCCGGGTTAGTATCCATTTCTTCCAGTGTTATCTCCTTTTCCTTTTCCCAATCATTATCACAGAGAAAAAAAGAAGTCATTTGGTCGGCGCTATAGCCAACGGAATCCAGTATAGCTTTATGAAAATCGAAGAAGGTAGCTTCCGGGTCGATTTGAATTTCTCTGATGAAGCCGTCCACTTCGTCAGATATAATAATAAATCTATATATCATTTTAGTTGAGCGTTGAGCGTTGAAAGTTGAAAGTTATCATTCGGGAATAATAATAATTCTCTATTTCAACTGAATTATTAATTAATGCCGTAAAAATAGTAAAGAACAAATATATTGCAAAATAGTTGAAGGCTATTTAAGTATTCCTCGTTGAGAGTAACGTACAAAATCAATGATGTATTGAATTTCTGGTGTTACTTCTATTTCTTCTTCTACTTTTAGCAGCGCCTCGGTATTATTAAGTCCGCCTTGGTAAATAATTCTGTAGGTGTCATGAATCTTTTCAATCAATTCGTTCGAAAAGCCTTTGCGGCGCATTCCAATTACATTTATACCGCAGTAGGCTATTGGTTCGCGACCGGCAATAATATATGGGGGAATATCTTTGCTAAACCGGCTACCTCCCTGAATCATTACATAACCTCCTACGCGGCAGAATTGATGCATCAGTACAGAGCCACTGATAATTGCGTTATCATCAATAATAATTTCTCCTGCCATTTTGGTTGAGTTGCCAATAATACAGCCATTGCCAATCAGGGCATCGTGTGCAACATGCACGCCCTCCATTAATAGATTACCGTTACCTACTATTGTTTTTCCTTTAGCTGCTGTTCCCCTATTAATTGTTACATTTTCGCGAATGGTGTTATTGTTGCCCACTTCCGCTGTGGTTTCTTCCCCCCTGAACTTGAGGTCCTGAGGAATGGCTCCTATAACAGCTCCAGGAAAAATTACATTGTTATTACCAATGCGGCTACCATATAATATGTTAGCATTTGCCATTATTTTGTTATTATTACCAATGATTACATTTCTATCAATGTAAACAAATGGAGCAATCTCTACATTTTCACCTATAACAGCTTCGGGGTGAACGTATGCCAGAGGACTTATCATATTTTTAAGTTATTAGTTATTAGTTACAAGTTGCAAGTTATAAGTTACGAGTTTAAAAGTTCCTATGGTATTTGTAACTCGTAACTTGTAGCTCGTAACTATTTATTCATTACAATTTGTGCCATAAATTCGGCTTCGCAGCTTATCTTTTCTCCAACAAAAACATACCCTTTCATGGTAGCGATTCCCCGGCGGATTGGCGTCATAAGCTCTACCTTAAATAGTAGTGTATCTCCGGGAACAACTTTTTGACGGAATTTAACTCCGTCTATTTTCATGAAATAGGTGGAGTATTTTTCTGGTTCTTCAATGGAATTTAATACCAATAAGCCTCCCACCTGTGCCATTGCCTCTACTTGTAAAACTCCTGGCATTACGGGCTCTTCGGGGAAGTGACCTTGGAAAAAAGGTTCGTTAGATGTAACATTCTTTACACCAACAATGTAGTTAGCACCAATTTCAATAATCTTGTCGACCAATAAAAAAGGGTAACGATGCGGTAATAATTCGCGGATACGATTTATATCCATGATAGGCGGATTATTACAATTATAGGTGGGTGCTTGTACTTCGTGTAAACGAATTTCCTTTCTCATTAACCGGGCAAACTTATTGTTAATGGTGTGTCCGGGGCGCGTTGCGATAATTCTACCGCGAATGGGTTTGCCTATAAGAGCAAGATCGCCAATAACATCTAATAATTTATGGCGGGCACACTCGTTAGGCCATACCAAAGGATCATGGTTTATGTAACCCAGCTCGTTGGCATCCATGTGGGGTACACCCATTACATCCGCCAATTGGTCGAACTTATCCTGCGGCATCTTACGTTCGTAGATAACAATTGCATTGTCGAGGTCGCCACCTTTAATTAGCCCGGCAGAAAGCAGAGGCTCTATTTCACGAACAAAGACGAAAGTACGGCTATTGGCAATTTCGCCTTTAAATTTGTTCATGTCCTCGAGGGTGGCATATTGATTGGGGATGATCGTTGAATCATCGTAAGAAACTAAAACATTCAAACTAAAATCTTCATCGGGTAGTACTATAATAGATGATCCTGTTTTCTCATCCCTGACTTCAATCTTGGATTTGATGATATAATAATCTTTAACCGCGTTTAATTCTTCAATGCCAACTTTTTCTATTTCATCAACATAGTATTCGGAGCTGCCATTAAGAATGGGGAACTCGGGACCATCTACTTCGATATGACAATTGTCGATACCTAACGCGTAAAGTGCTGCCATTCCATGTTCTATCGTGCTTACTCTGTTACCACTTCTGTTGGCCAGTACAGTACCACGGGTAGTATCAATAACGTTATCGGCTATCGCTTCGATAACGGGCTTACCCTCAAGGTCTATACGCTGTATTTTGTATCCGTAATTTTCGGGTGCGGGATTAAAAGTTACTGTCAGATCAAGCCCTGTATGGAGACCTTTTCCACTTAATGAAAAACTACCTTTCAGTGTCTTTTGTTTGATCATTATTATTTGTTTATTTGTTGTTTCAGTTCATTTAATTCTCTACGCAAAGAATTTATCTCTGCATTTAAATCGGGTAGTTTCTTAAATACGGCTGATGATTTAAAGAAAAGTTTTAAATCGATAGCAGGGCTACCCATTATTTGTTGACCTGATTTAACATTGCTAATTATACCTGTTTGTGGTCCAATACTAACTTTATCTCCAACTGTAATATGTCCTGACAATCCTGCCTGGCCACCAATTTGATTCCATTGTCCTATCTTCGCCGATCCTGCGATTCCAACCTGAGCTGCGATAACAGTATGCGATCCTATAACATCATTGTGGGCAATCTGAATGAGATTGTCCAACTTAGCACCACTGTGGATAATGGTAGCGCCCATAGTGGCTCTGTCTATACACGTATTGGCGCCCACTTCAACATTATCTTCCAGAATAACAATTCCTATTTGAGGAATCTTTTCATATCCTGCCGGTGAGGGAGCAAAACCAAAACCATCGGCCCCAATAACAGCGCCGGAATGCAGGATGCAGTTGTTACCCACTTTACACGCGTAGTAAATTGTTACATTGGGATATACAATACAATTTTCTCCTATTTCAACGGAATCACCAACATATGTATGTGGATAGATAGCCGAATTATCGCCAATAATAGCATCGTTACCTATGTATGCAAAAGCACCTACATATACATTCTCTCCAATCTTTGCAGTGGGAGATATATATGCCAATGAGTCGACACCATGCTTTTTAGGCTTTGATGCTTCGTAAAGGGTCAGTAATTTGGATAAGCTCTCGTAGGCATTCTCTACTTTTATTAAAGTAGCGCTTATTTCATGTTCCGGAGTAAAATCTTTGTTAATCAATACAATGCTTGATTGCGTTGTATATATATAAGGAGTGTATTTAGGGTTGCCTAAAAAAGATATTGCTCCGGGTACTCCTTCTTCAATTTTTGCAAATGTATGAATCGTTACATTTTCATTACCTATTATTTCCCCTTCTAAAAAAGTTGCAATTTGCTTGGCCGAGAACTCCATATTTATGTTGTTAGATGTAATTTGATTCTTCTGTTTTTGCCAGAAGAAAGCATTAATTGCATTCAATCTCTCAAAATAATCGCAAATAACGGATTTTTTTTTGATATATCCTTACTATACATGTTATATTTTATATTTGTCATATAGTAATAGACGATTGAATGTATTACTTATTTATCACCAGTTACTCAATTAGTTGCAATTGATTTGCCATTTCCGCCTGAACTTCCATGGCTGCCTTTCGGGCTGCTTCAGCAAAGTTCTTTGTTTTATCAGCATAGATAATCCCTCTGGAAGAATTTACAATAAGTCCACACATGCTGTTCATGCCGTATTTACATACTTCTTCCAGTGATCCCCCCTGTGCTCCAACTCCGGGTACCAATAAAAAATGGTTAGGAGCGTATTTGCGAATATCGGTAAACATTTTACCTTGTGTGGCTCCAACCACGTACATCATTTGTTCATCACTTGCCCACTCTTGAGATTTCTTTAGCACTTTCTCGAATAAACGTTCGCCATTTGCATCTTCGGTTAATTGAAAATCCCGAGAACCTTTATTGGAAGTTAGGGCTAAAAGAATCACCCATTTTTCGGGGTATAACAGGAAAGGTTTTACACTATCCTCTCCCATGTATGGAGCAACAGTTACCGAATCAATAGCTAGTTCATCGAAGAATGAGCGGGCATACATTTCGCTTGTATTGCCTATATCGCCTCTTTTTGCATCGGCAATTATGAATTGATCCGGATAACTCTTCTTGATATAATTTACTGTTTTTTCAAAAGCTATCCACCCTTTTACTCCCAAACTCTCGTAAAAGGCCAGGTTGGGTTTATAGGCAATGCATAAATCGGCAGTTGCGTCAATAATAGCTTTATTGAAAGCAAAAATGGGATCTTCATCCTGAAGAAGATGTTCGGGAATCTTCTTTATATCCGTATCAAGTCCAACACAGAGGAAAGACTTTTTACGTTTTATGTTTTCGAATAGCTGTTTTTTTGTCATCTTATTCAGTTGAAAGTTGAAAGTTGAAAGTTGAAGTCCGCATGGTAACTTTCAACTTTCAATTTTCAACTAAGTTATAATTCTGTTTCCTTCATTCTTTCCGTATTCTCGGCAATGGTCAATTTATCTATTAAATCCTGAATATTGCCATCCACAAAATCAGCAAGATTATATATGGTGTAATTAATACGATGGTCTGTAATGCGACCTTGGGGGTAATTGTATGTGCGGATTTTTGCAGATCTATCGCCTGTAGACACCATTGTTTTTCTCTTGGATGAGATAGCAGAGAGGTGTTCCTGCATTTTCATATCATACAGCCTGGTTCTTAACATTTGAAGCGCCATCTCTTTGTTGGCTAACTGCGAGCGTGACACCTGGCATTGAATTTGAATTCCCGTGGGCTTGTGATAAAGCTGAACTTTCGTTTCTACCTTATTTACATTCTGACCACCGGCACCGCTCGAGCGCGCGGTTTGGAATTCCAGATCAGCAGGATTAATTTCTACATCCACTTCTTCGGCTTCCGGTAATACAGCTACCGATGCCGCTGATGTATGAACGCGCCCCTGAGTTTCGGTGGCGGGTACACGTTGAACGCGGTGTACACCACTTTCATACTTTAATGTACCATACACATTATCTCCGCTAACATTCATTATTATTTCCTTGAAACCTCCGGAAGAGCCTTCGCTGCTACTAGTCACTTCCATTGTCCATCCTTTTGATTCGAAGTATTTGGAATACATACGGAAAAGATCGCCGGCAAAGATGGCTGCCTCATCGCCACCTGTTCCACCCCTAATCTCCATTACTGCATTTTTGGAATCTTCGGGATCGGCAGGTACAAGAAGCATTTTTATTTCTTCTTCTAATTCGGGTAATCTGGTTTGGCTGGCTTCTAATTCTTCACGTGCCATTTCCCGCATTTCAGGGTCTTGTTCGTTCCCAAGAATTTCTTTTGCTTCGTCAACATTGCTAAGGGTTTGGATATATTCTTTGCGAGCCTTCATCAAATCATCCAGCTCTTTATATTCCTTGGTTAGTTTTACGTAGCGTTTCTGATCCGCAATTACCGATGGATCGGTAATCAACGTGGAAACTTCTTCAAAACGACTAACTAAACCCTCTAATTTATCAAGTATATTATTATCGTCTGCCATTATCAGTTACGAGTTATATCTGAATTCTCCAAATTCGCTTCGAATAATTAATTCTTTCTTATCGCTAGCTTCTACTTTCCCTACTATTTGGGCATCAATATTAAATGATTTTGAGATTTCTATAATCTCGTTCGCATATTCCGGCGCCATATAAAATTCCATACGATGCCCCATATTGAATACCTTGTACATCTCTGCCCAATCGGTATTACTTTGTTGCCGGATGGTTTTAAACAGAGGTGGAACCGGAAATAAATTGTCTTTTATAATTTTTAAATTATCAACAAAATGCAGTATTTTGGTTTGGGCTCCGCCCGAACAATGAATCATTCCATGAATTTGCGGACGCAAAGCATCCAGTATCTTTTTTACCACAGGAGCATAGGTGCGGGTAGGAGAGAGTACCAATTTACCCGCGTCTAGCGGAGATCCTTCAACAGGATCGGTTAATTTAAGGTTCCCGGAATAAACAAGTTCCTGTGGAACAGCAGCATCGTAGCTTTCCGGATACTTCTCTGCCAAATAATGAGCAAATACATCATGACGGGCAGAGGTTAATCCGTTGCTGCCCATTCCGCCATTATACTCTTTCTCGTAAGTGGCCTTACCATAAGATGCTAGTCCTACAATTACATCTCCCGGGCAGATGTTAGCATTGTTGATAACATCGCTGCGTTTCATCCTGCAGGTAACGGTGCTGTCAACAATGATGGTACGTACCAAATCGCCAACATCGGCCGTTTCGCCGCCGGTGGCAAAAACACCAACGCCCATTTCGCGGAGTTCGCTTAACAATTCATCGGTACCATTTATTATGGCAGATATAACCTCTCCGGGTATAAGTAACTTGTTGCGGCCTATCGTTGAAGAAACCAGTATATTGTCTATAGCACCAACGCAAAGCAAATCATCTATATTCATGATGAGAGCATCCTGGGCTATTCCCTTCCATACAGAAATGTCTCCGGTTTCTTTCCAATACATATATGCTAACGAAGATTTGGTGCCTGCGCCATCAGCATGCATTATATTGCAATACTCAGGATCGCCGCCCAGAATATCAGGAATGATTTTACAAAAGGCTTTGGGGTAGATGCCTTTGTCTATATTCCTGATGGCATTGTGCACATCTTCTTTGGAGGCAGAAACACCACGCATCATGTATCGTTGATTATTCATGAAAAAAAGTTTTTTGAAATGTCGATGCAAAAATACACCTTTTTTTTATTACAGGCAATAACTATGCAGAGTGTCAACCGGTTTAAGGCTGAATAAACCAAACGCCAACGTCCATTTTAGGCATAAATTTCTTTCATTTTATGACAAATGAACGGTATTTAGGCATGAAATGGACGTTGGAAAAATTATGAGAAAACGCTGCTTTTATTTTTTCTTTAGTGCCGCTTCGGTAATAAGCGCCGCAAGTTCATCGGCCAGTTCCGGATTGTCCAGAATGCATTGTTTGGCGGCATCGCGTCCCTGCCCAATCTTAGCTTCACCATAGCTATACCAGGAGCCGCTTTTTTTAATAATCCCCAATTCAGCTCCCATATCAATGATTTCGGCAGAGCGAGAAACGCCTTCTCCAAACATCATATCAAACTCGGCTTTACGGAAAGGGGGAGCCACTTTGTTTTTAACAATCTTAACTTTAGTAAGCCTGCCTATTGTTATATCTCCATCTTTAATAGGTGTGCTCGGACGGATATCTATACGAACAGAGGCATAGAATTTTAATGCGTTACCGCCCGGGGTTGTTTCGGGGTTACCAAACATCATGCCGATTTTTTCGCGCAACTGATTAATAAAGATACATGTAGTACGGGTTTTGCTCACCGCACCGGCTAATTTACGAAGTGCTTGCGACATTAAACGAGCTTGTAGGCCTACTTTGTTTTCGCCCATATCTCCTTCAATCTCTGATTTTGGTGTAAGCGCGGCAACCGAATCGACAACTACGATATCGATAGCCGATG
Organism: Bacteroides sp.; assembly: GCA_036724805.1. Lineage (GTDB taxonomy): Bacteria > Bacteroidota > Bacteroidia > Bacteroidales > Bacteroidaceae > Bacteroides. The sequence continues at coordinate 3,034 of DAIMFE010000069.1, read as the reverse complement.
AGCGTATAAGTTGTTCGGTAATTTCCAGTGCCTGTTCACCTGTGTCGGGCTGAGAAATATAAAGGTTATCAACATCAACTCCCAGCTTTTCTGCATAAAAGCGATCGAAAGCATGTTCCGCATCTATAAATGCTGCATAACCGCCGGCTTTTTGGGCTTCGGCAATAGCATGCAGGGCTAAAGTGGTTTTACCTGAAGATTCCGGACCGAAGATTTCAATTATTCTTCCACGCGGGTAGCCGCCCACCCCTAAAGCCAGGTCGAGCGATACCGAACCACTGGGAATAACATCAATAGGCTCTACAACCGTATCGCCCATTTTCATAATAGATCCTTTACCGAAAGCTTTCTCTATGCTATCCATGGTTGCCTGCAAAGCTTTCAACTTCTCTGCCGCATCCATGTTGAGTTTGGGCTCAAAAATCGTTTCGTTCTTTTTTGCCATTTGTTTATTTAAGTTTTAGAAGTACTTCTTACTTCTCATTAATTCAATATCTGTGCTGCGTGAGTTCCGGTTTTAATTTCCTTCGGACCGATAATTCGCTCAATTACACCCTCTTCGTTAATTAAAAAAGTTGTTCGGAAAGTTCCCATATAAGAACGGCCGTACATTTTCTTCTCTCCCCATACGCCAAATTGTTCGACAAGTTTTTTGTCGGTATCGGCAATTAATGGAAATGGCAAATCATTCTTTTCAATAAACTTCTTGTGCGATTTTTCATCATCTACACTCACACCTATTACTTCGTATCCGGCTTTCTTTAAGTCGCTGTAATTATCGCGCAGGTTACAAGCCTGCGCGGTACAACCGGATGTATTATCTTTTGGGTAGAAATAAAGTACAATCTTCTTGCCCCTATAATCACTTAAATGTATTTCTTTGCCATCGGCATCTGTCCCCAATACCTCGGGGGCTTTATCACCTACTTTCATCTTCGGTTTTTTTAGTTTTTAAATATCATAGTTCCAGCTCTTTATCAAATTCTTCGTGCCAGGGTAATCCCTGTATGTTGAGCTGCTCCATGAAATGATCGGGGTTAAATTCTTCTACATTATTTACTCCCGGACGCACCCATTCTCCTGTCAGAAACATCATTGCCCCAATCATAGCCGGCACCCCTGTTGTATAGCTCACACCCTGCATTCCTGTTTCTCTATAGGCGGCTTCGTGGCTGCAATTATTGTATACATAATAGGTATGCTCTTTTTCGTTTCTTAAACCACGAATGCGGCAGCCGATGGAGGTTTCTCCGGTATAATTCTCTCCCAGTTCCTGCGGATTTGGCAATACTGCTTTGAGGAATTGGATAGGAACAATCTTTTGTCCGTTATAATCAATTTCATCGATACGAGCCATTCCGATATTCTGGATAACCCGAAGATGGGTAAGGTATTCTTGCCCGAATGTCATCCAGAACCGTGCCCGCTTGATGGTAGGAAAATGCTTTACCAAAGATTCGAGCTCTTCGTGATAAAGAAGATAAGATTCTTTAGGGCCTATATTAGGATAAGTAATGGGTTGATGCACTTCCAACGAGCCGGTTTCAACCCATTTGCCATTTTCGTAATAGCGTCCTTTCTGTGTAATTTCTCTAATATTTATTTCAGGATTAAAGTTGGTTGCAAATGCTTTGTGATGATCACCGGCATTACAATCAACGATATCCAGGTATTGTATTTCGTCAAAATGATGTTTAGCGGCATAAGCAGTGAATATACCACTTACTCCCGGATCGAATCCGCAGCCAAGAATCGCCGTTAATCCCGCTTCCTTAAATCTGTCGTGATAAGCCCATTGCCAACTGTATTCAAAACGAGCCTCATCACGTGGTTCGTAGTTAGCGGTATCGAGATAATTAACCCCTGCCTGCAAACAAGCCTCCATAATGGTGAGATCCTGATAAGGAAGCGCTACATTGATAACAATATCCGGGTTGAAATCTTTAAACAATGTAACCAATTCATCTACATTATCAGCATCTACCCTGGCAGTCTTGATGTTAGGGTTTCCAATAGCTTTCACAATATCATCGCATTTAGATTTGGTGCGACTGGCTATCATAATATCGGTAAAAACATCCGCGTTTTGTGCTACCTTATGCGCTACCACAGTACCTACACCGCCGGCGCCAATAATAAGAACTCTACCCATTTAAGTGTATTTTTGTTTTTTAATTATTGATATAATGAAGCAAAGATAAAGAAATAAATTGAACGTAAGAAAGGGACGAAAAGAAGTTATTAGTTATCTACGCGTTAAAGGGAGTTAAAGCAACGGCATGTGGTAAGAAATGCTATCATTTCTGAAATCGACCCATCTGGATCAGGAAGCAAAATGCCGGCATTTGTTTGTTCCAAGAGTTTGCAAAAATGACGCAAAAAAAGCATTCCCAAATTAAGATACCTTTTTTAATCATAATGCCCATATACGGAAAGTATAAGAACTGTATTTTCCTCATCCTTCTCTCCCTCTTGTATGCGATACACTAACCGGTGTTCTTTGTTTATACGCCTTGACCATGTTTCGATACTGCAATGTTTCAAGAGTTCAATCTGCCCCGTTCCTGTTTCCGGGTGTTCTTCCAATTCTTTCAATAAAGCTGTCAATTTTTTAATTGCTGTCGGTGATTTTTTCTGCAATTTGGCCAAATCCTTTATTGCATCATCAGAAAAAATCACTCTATACATAACAATCTTTCTACATATTGCTCTACTGTTTCATCGTCTCTCTTAGCCGTATATTGCCCGTCTTGTATCTGTTTTGCAGAACGTTCAATCTTAGAATAAAATTCGTCTTTATTCATAATAGTATCATCCGAAGTAACAGGGACAAGTTTAAAACTGCCATTCCTCCGTGACTTTAAAACAATATCTTCACCATTGGCCGCCATTTCTAAATATTTCCCTTGATTGGCTCTAAATTCTCTACTACTGATTACTATCATAACGTTTCGTTCTATTATTTATGCAAATATACGTAGATTCTCGCAAACATCGGCAAAATAAGGATGAATAAAGTAAGTGTTTGATGATT
>DAIMFE010000068.1:0-17666 GCA_036724805.1 Bacteroides sp. | reverse complement strand
TATTAATACTTAAATTTTAAATCCTATGTTTAGCAAACATCCAAAAGGACTAATCGGAGCCGCCCTTTCCAATATGGGCGAACGATTTGGGTTTTACATTATGATGGCAATTTTGCTGTTGTTCCTAAATAATAAATTTGGTTTTACCGGAGCCGAAGGGTCCATCATCTACTCAGTATTTTATGCACTGATTTATGTATTATCTTTAGCCGGAGGGGTAATTGCTGATAAGACAAAGAAATTTAAATCTACCATTATGGCAGGGTTGATATTAATGTCTTTAGGATATGTTTTATTGGCTATTCCTACACCAACACCGGTGCAAAATATGACGGTGATCCTCATTATTACCTGTTTAGGATTATTATTGATAGCTTTTGGAAACGGTTTGTTTAAAGGAAATCTTCAGGCAGTAGTAGGCCAGTTATACGACAATCCGCAATATTCGGATAAGCGTGAAACGGGTTTCCAACTATTCTATATGTTTATTAATATTGGTGCTATGTTTGCCCCATTAATGGCTGTTGGATTAAGAAATTATTGGGTACAAAATAATGGTTATCAGTTTAATTCCGATCTTCCGAGTTTGTGTAATCAGTTTATAAGCGGCAATATGACTGCCGAAGCCACCGAGCGCTTTACCAAACTTGCCGCCGAAATGGGTAAAACAGCAGATGCGGCATTTGCTAACGATTACTTGAATATATTCATGGAAGGCTATCATTATTCTTTTGGTATAGCTATCGTTGCCATGCTGATTTCATTAGTGATATTTATTGTGAACCGCAAAACGCTTCCGGATCCTGCTGCAAAAACAGTTGCGACTAAAGAAGGAGTTAAGCCGGTAGAAATGGGTGCGGATGAAGTTAGACAACGTCTTTATGCATTGTTTGCAGTATTTGCAGTTGTTATATTCTTCTGGTTTTCTTTCCATCAAAATGGACAAACACTTACCTTATTTGCGGATGAATATACTAAATCACTGAAAGTTGACTTAGGTTTTACTACTATAGAAGGTGCCGAAGTATTCCAAACATTTAATCCTTTGTTTGTGGTATTCCTTACTCCGGTAGTAATTGGGCTTTTTGGTTGGCTTAAAGCAAGAGGCATTGAAATATCTACTCCAAAGAAAATTGGTATTGGTATGGGAATTGCCGCGGCTGCATTCGGTGTAATGGCTTTGGGATCAATAGGTTTACCCGATTACGCAACACGTGTAGGTATGGGAGGACTGGAAGATGCCGCGCGTGTTACACCATGGCTATTAATAGGTACATATCTCATTCTTACCATTGCCGAATTATTTATTAGTCCGCTGGGAATTGCTTTTGTTTCGAAAGTAGCCCCCCCACAATATCAAGGTATTATGCAAGGTTGTTGGTTAAGTGCCACTGCTATAGGTAACCAACTACTGTTTATCGGTGTTATCTTTTATAAGAGTATCCCCATCTGGGCAACCTGGTGCATATTTGTTGCCGCGTGTTTAATCTCAATGTTTACCATGCTTGCCATGTTGAAATGGCTTGAGAGAGTAGCGAAATAAGAAAAAGGGCGGAGAGGGGAATATCGGGAAACACATATATTCCCCTGTTTAAAACATGCCAAGAGAACGTAGGTCTCCTCTGATCAATTTATGAGGTCTTCTGCACTATTGCCGTAGTAGTTCTCAATATAATCTTCATATCCTGTGCGAAACAAAACGTTTTGGCATACTTAACATCCAATAATTTTCGTTCTTTTTCTGATATCTTTTGCGAATCTCCCTTCTTCTCTACCTGCCATAATCCGGTTAACCCGGCAGGAGCCATAAATCTGTCGATATAATCATCACTTGTTAAGAGCTCGGCTTCGTGAAGTGGTAAAGGCCGATTTCCTACTACCGACATTTCACCTTTCAGTATATTAATAAGTTGTGGAAGCTCGTCAATACTATATTTTCTGATGAAGCGCCCCACTTTGGTAACAGGCGTATTATCTTCCGGATCACTGCTATTAGTGTTTTTTTTCTTTGGTTGAAGATTGTATTCTTCTTCCGGAAGCATAAAATCATCCGGTACAAGAATCGTTTCGTTTTCCATATCATCAATGATCAAATCATCCCAATCATTATATTTCGAGTTCTTGGCAACATAAGTAGAACGGAACCTAAGGAAATCGAAAATAAGATAATTGGTGCCAACTCTTTTGTTTTTTTGTATAACCGGTCCTTTATTCTCCAGCCATATAGCTATTGCAGTAGCGATAAATACAGGAGATAAAACAACAAGAGATGCCAGTGAGAAAGTAATATCAAATAATCTTTTCCATAGCGGCAACTTGAATATTTTAATAGTATGAGACCTTTCCCGTTTCTGCATATGCTCTTTCCTTCGCTTCTCATGAAACGAGAAAAGTTCATTAATTTCCTCTTGAGAAGTTGAAGGAGAGATCGTATTGTTGATTCCTGCCTTTAGATATTCCGATGCTTCATTATCCAGAGAAGTTTCCGTTACCAATACAATATAGATGAACGGATATTTCTTTCTTAGTTCCTTAATATCAGCTACATCTTTTTTACACTCTTCCCGTTCATAAAATAGAATGATATCCTCATTATTCTCTATCTTATCAACAAGAGGTATTGCTTTAGAATAATCATTAACAGAATAATATATATTTCTTTTAGCTAATTGAGAAAAATCTTTTATGTACTTTTTATTTTTCCCAATGTATATTATATATTGCATACTGGTAATTATTATTGTATAATTTTCTTTATCCTGGTTTTAAGTTCCAAAGGATTGAAAGGTTTAAGAATATAATCGGCTGCACCTTCCTCCAGCAATCGCTTTCTTTCGGTGGTACTTTCTTCACTGGTTAGCATAATAATGGGAATTGAACGGAAAAGTTCATTTTTCTTCATGTATCTTAGAAATTCGTCCCCCATCATCACCGGCATTCTGATATCAGTAATAATAAGATCAGGAAAATCACCGGCCTGCAACCAGTCTATTGCCTTAATTGGATTTTCAAAGTAGATAAAATCATATTCTTTGGAAAGATAAATAGCCACAACTTTAGCGATGGATTCTTTGTCATCAATTAACGCGATTTTCTTTTTCATTGACATTGGTATATATAGGGATAATTACTACCTCAGGCATTGATTGTTCTATGGGTATGCAAACTTAGCTAAAAATATTTATATTTTTGCTTGTAAAAGGTAAGAATATGCTCCGAAACTTGAAATATTCGTGTGTTCAGCGCATACAAATACGATGTAGATGTTGTTTTTTATGAATGTTTTGTTATTTCGCCAACCAAGTTTGTATTCATCATTTGTCTGATTTCTTTGTTGGGTAACCCGTGCCCCAGCAAGAACATTAACTTGGTAACAGCAGCCTCCGGTGTACTATCGTATCCGCTGATAACGCCGGCTTTTAATAAATGTACACCGGTTTCGTACCGCTCCATTTCTACCGCTCCCGAAGTACATTGTGTTATGTTCACAATAATAATACCGCGATTGGTAGCCTCTTTTAATTGTTGAATGAGCCATTCTTTTTGAGGAGCGTTACCCGATCCGTATGTTTTAAGAACAACAGCTTTTAAACCCGGTACGTGAAGTAGTGAAGTAATGATTCCTTCCTGAATACCGGGGAAAAGCGTTAATATAACAACGTTCGTATCAAAAAGATAATGTGGTTTGAGTGGTTTTGAAAAATCCGGTTTCCGTATTAAGGAGGGTTCAAATTTAATATGTATGCCTGCTCGTGCCAGTGCAGGATAATTAAAAGAACGAAAAGCATTGAAGTTTTCCGCATTTGTTTTAATGGTTCGGTTTCCGCGCATAAGATGATTTTCAAAGAAGATGCATACTTCGGGTACCATTGGTTCTCCATTGCGATTCTTTGCTGTAGCAATTTCTATTGCCGTAATAAGATTTTCTTTTCCATCGGTACGCAAGGTGCCAATGGGCAATTGAGATCCTGTGAGGATAACGGGTTTGTTAAGGTTTTCGAGCATGAAACTAAGTGCGGAGGCTGTATAAGACATGGTGTCTGTACCATGGAGGATTACAAATCCATCGAAATGATCGTAATTGTAGTTTATTATTTTTACGAGTTTTGCCCAAAGAACAGGCTCCATATCCGAAGAGTCTATTGGCGGATCAAATTGATAGGATGATATTTTGTAATTGAATCTTTTCAGTTCAGGAACGTGATTCAGTAAGTGATTGAAATTGAAACTTTCCAAAGCTCCTGTTTCCGGGTTTTCAATCATTCCAATTGTACCGCCGGTATATATCAATAATACTGAAGGGGGGGTTGTTTTCATTGTGCTATCCTGTTAATTTGTTTGCAAAAATACGCATAAATAATTGAATTGAAATAATGTATGGATATAAATTTGAATAATTTGGGTGTTTTTGTGACAAATTGAAAGAATTAAGTTTTCTTGTCCTCCTCCGCCCTTCTGCGGAGGACTAAATAACCTCCTATTTCGAAATAACCCCCTTCAACTCTTTTATAGCTTTCTCCGGATCCTTCAATTCATCAATCAGCGTAACAAACTTACTACCAATAATTGCCCCGGATGAATATTCGCAAGCAGCATCAAAAGTACTTTTGTTGCTAATGCCAAATCCAACCATACGCGGATTTCTAAAGTTCATTCTCCGAATCTTTTGGAAGTAACTTTGCTTTTGTTTTTCAAAGTCTTTCTGTGCTCCGGTAGTTGCAGCAGATGATACCATATAAATAAAGCCATCTGTATTAGCATCAATTTCTCTCATGCGCTCCTTGCTGGTTTCGGGTGTTATGAGCATAATTATCTTTAAGTCATACTTTTCAGCTATTTCTTTGTAATACGCCCGATAATCTCTGAACGGAAGATCGGGTATAATCATGCCATCAATACCACATTCAACGCAATTGCGGCAGAAATCATCGAAGCCGAATCGCATGATAGGATTAAGATATCCCATAAGCAGCAATGGTATTTTAACTGTTTGGCGGATATCTTTTAACTGATCAAATAAAAGTTTAACCGACATACCATTTCTCAAGGCCTTGGTTGCTGCATTTTGTATTACAACGCCATCGGCCATGGGGTCGCTGAAAGGAATCCCTATTTCTATCATGGCAACCCCATTTCTTTCCAGTGCTTGTATGGTCTCTACTGTGCTTTCTAATGTAGGATGACCGGCACAAAAATAGATAGATAATATGTTCTTTTTATTCTCTTTGAAAAGTTGATTTATTCTGTTCATATCGTTCTTATTTATTGTTTTAAATCATTTAAAAAGTTGACAATTCTTTCCGTGTCCTTTAATCCCGGGGTTATCTCGAAACGGCTGTTAATGTCGTACCCTATCAATTGGGGATGTTTAAATTCATTCAGACTATCGGCACTATGTTCGTTAATTCCCCCGCTTAAAAGAAAACAGGTATTACCTTGATAATGTTGAAGTATTTCCCAATCGAACAGATTCCCGGAGCCACCGTATTGTTTGCATTTGGTGTCAAAAAGAAAATAATCGCATACGCTATCGTAGTAATCGGTCAACATCACATCGTTTGCATGTTTTAATGAAAAGGCTTTTATCACTTTTGCACCCTTATTGCGGATGTTATCGCAGTATTTGGGCGATTCATTTCCGTGAAGCTGAACATAATTTAATGAAAAGCGATCGATAATCGTTAGGATGTTTTCTTTGGTTTCATTCACAAAAACTCCAATGCGTTTTGCTTTAGTTGGAAGATAATCAGGTAGTTTGTTTACGTGTCGGGGCGATTTATGATAGAAAATGAAGCCCAGCCAATCCACTCCCAGCTCTTCAACTTCGCGGATGTTTCCACCCTCCCGCATTCCACATACTTTTATTATTTTATTGTTAATCATCTTTATTGTGCGTTTATTTTTCAATAGCCGCGATGAAATCACGCAACGTGTTTCCGGGATTTTCTGTTCTCATAAATGTTTCGCCAATAAGAAACCCTTTATAGCCCGCTGTTTGCAGTCTACACACTGTATTGCTATCAGATATTCCGCTTTCGGATACCAGAACTGTGTTTTTGGGTAACCGGCCTGCCAGCGTAAAAGAATTTTCTATATCGGTATAGAAACTTCCCAGGTTTCTGTTGTTTACACCCACCATATCTGTTTCGGGAATGATATATTCAAATTCGCCCTCATGGTGTATCTCAAGAAGAACTTCTAAACCCAACTCATGCGCTTTATAGGTTAGTTCGATGCAGTTTTCTATCTCCAAGGCAGCAGCAATAAGCAGTATGGCATCCGCACCTACAATCTTTGCCTGGTAAAGTTGGTATTCATCTATAATAAAATCTTTCCTTAAAATGGGAAGAGTAGTTAAGGAACGAGCCTTTTTAATGTCAGACAGGTTGCCACCAAAATACTTTTCATCGGTAAGAATAGAGAGTGCAGCCGCTCCGGCTTTTTGATATTCGGGAATGATTGCACCGATTTCTGCATCTTGCTTTATCCAACCCTTCGAGGGCGACCGTCTTTTAAACTCTGCAATGATTCCCGCCTGCTTTTGCGAGATTGAATCGCGCATGGAAAAAGATTTCTCTTTGTTAATACGCGTGTTTTGCAGTTGTTTTAAAGAGATGCTTCTTTTTTGCAGATCGATTTCGAATCTCTTATTTGCAAGGATCTCTTGTAGTATATCTTGCTTTTTCATGTTTAGCTATTTATTTCTAAAAACCTCTTTAACGCCCCCAGCGCCCTGCCACTCTCAATAGATTCATAAGCCATGCTTATACATTCTTCCAACGTTTTTTCCGGGCAAATAACATTTATCGCAAACGCGGCATTTATCACCACCACATCCTTTTGAGCCTGCATGGCTTTGTTTTGAAGCACATTATCAAAAATACGAGATGCTTCTTCGGGGGTTTCGCCGCCATCAAGTTCACTTTCTTTATACCGTTTAAATGATAAACTTTCCGGTGTGTAAATTCTTTCGGTATCATTGGATGCGACTTTGAACTCGCCGGTAAGTGATATCTCATCAAATCCATCAATACTGTGTACCACAGCAAATCTGCTCTTGGTTTTCTGAAAAGTATAACTGTAAAGCCGTAGCAAGGGTAAGTTATAAACCCCCAATAGCTGATATTTGGGCACTACCGGATTTACAAGTGGCCCTAACATGTTGAAAAAGGTGCGAACGGCCAGTTGCTTACGAACAGGCGCAACGGCTTTCATCGCCGGACTGAACAACGGCGCATGCAGGAAAACCATGTTGGAAACTTCGATACTCTTTCTTAACTGATCGATATCCGAAGTGAATTTAACGCCATGTTGTTCCATCACATTGCTGGCGCCACTCACCGATGTTGCCCCATAATTGCCATGTTTAACCACTTTATATCCTGCTCCGGCCACTACAAAGCATGCTGCTGTTGATATATTAAAGGTGTTTTTTCCATCACCACCTGTACCTACAATATCAATAGGATCGAATTCCTGAAGATCGATAGGTATCCGCTTTTCTAATAGCGCATCGCGGAATCCGCAAAGTTCTTCCACACTAATGTTTCTCATTAGAAAAACAGTGATTAGGGATGCCACCTGAGTGTCATTGTATTTTCCCAGTGCTATATTTTGAAGCACTTCGCGTGCCTCTTCACGTCCTAAGTAGTGATGATCAAAGAGTTTGTATAGTATCTGTTTCATTTGGCGTCTTTTTATTTAATTCATAAGCGACACAGCCATATCGATAGCTTTCTTTAATGCCCCCAGTTTATTATTTACTTCCTGTAATTCATATTCATCCTTGCTTTCGGCAATAATGCCACTGCCGGCCTGATACCATAACTCGTTATTTCTGCTAACAAAAGTACGAATGGTTATCGCCTGATTTATTTCGCCTGTTAGTCCGATAAACCCGATGCATCCGCCATAGACCCCACGGTTATGCGGTTCTATTTTAGAAATAAGCTGCATGGCTTTCACTTTAGGGGCGCCGCTTAATGTGCCTGCTGGAAATGTATCTATAAAAGTTTTAATAGTATCGGCTTCTTCATTCATAACTCCACTTACCCGTGATACCAAATGAATTACATGACTATAATATTGCGGTTCTTTATAAAAAACAACTTTCACATCATGGCAGTTACGGCTTAAATCATTTCGGGCAAGATCAACCAGCATAACATGTTCGGCATTCTCTTTCGGGTCTCTCAATAAAGCTTCTGCCAGTTCTTTGTCTTTTTGATTATTGCCTGTTCTGCGGGTGGTTCCGGCTATCGGATCAATATAAGCTTTTCGCTTTTCAATCTTGCAATGTGTTTCGGGCGAAGAACCGAAAATACGATAACCACCAAAATCGAAGTAGAATAAATAAGGAGAGGGATTGATGCTTCTTAATGCCCGATATACTTTAAAATCATCACCGGAGTAGGGTTGGATAAATCTGCGGGAGAGAACAATTTGGGAAACATCACCACGCAAACAATGAGAAATTCCTTTTCTTACGTTGGCTTTGTGTTCTTCATCGGTTATTACGCTCCTTACCGAACCGGTTACTGAAAAATTATACGAAGCAAAATTTCTGTTTTCAATGGCAGATTCCAATTGCCTTAGTTTGCTTTCTTCGTTTTCGGCAAGCATTTCTACCAGTGTAAGCTCGTTTTTGAAATGATTGAAAATGATGACGTACTTATATAATATGTAGAGGATATCCGGTGCGTCATTCATTTTTTCGTGACTTTCTTTTATCGGGATATTCTCAAAATACTTAACAGCATTAAAGGCAGTGTATCCATATAACCCACACGTTTCGCTGCCTTCTCCCTCTACTTTAAATTGCGATATAAAACCGTTAAGGGCTTTTTCTACAGTGTAATCGTTACTTAAAGGTGTTTCGATTTTAGAGTTGTCCGGATAATTAGTTGTTACAACATCTCTGTTTACACCAATGCTCGCCAGCGAACATAAAGCAATAAATGATAAACTATTCTCTCCGGCATGGTAATCCGAACTTTCCATCAGTACGGATTGCGGGTATAAATCGCGTACCTTTAAATAGATGCTAACGGGTGTATGCAAATCTCCCAGCACTTGTTTGCGGTTGGTTTTAAAATGATAGGTCTTATTCATAATGTTTTTAGTTTAGAATTTGGGCTTCTTTATTCATATATTCAAGATAGGTTTCAATATCTTTATCGCCCCGTCCGGATACTGTAAGTACAATAACCTCGTTTGGCGAGAAGGATAATTTATTTAAAGCACCCAATGCGTGTGCCGATTCCAGAGCCGGAACAATACCCTCCAAGCGCGTTAGCTCAAAGGCAGCTTTAATGGCTTCATCATCGTTTACAGAAATTACATTTGCTCTTTTTTTTGCAGCGAGATTTGCATGAATAGGTCCGATTCCCGGATAATCAAGCCCTGCCGAAATAGAGTAAGGCTCTTCAATCTGGCCGTCTTCATTCTGTATAACAAACGTGCGGGCTCCGTGAATAATTCCTGTTTTACCTAATTTAATGGTAGCCGCGGTCATTCCGGTAGCTACACCTTTACCACCGGCTTCGGCCAAAACAATTTTAGTATGCAAATTATCTAAATAGTGATAAACCGTTCCTGCCGCGTTACTTCCACCCCCCACGCAGGCAATCAGGTAATCCGGATAATCCCGGTTTTCTTTTTCCTGCAACTGTTCTTTTATTTCTTTACTGATTACAGCTTGCAGTTTCGAAACCATATCAGGATACGGATGAGGTCCTACAACAGAGCCAATGATATAAAATGTATCTACCGGATGACAGCACCAGTCTCTTATTGCTTCATTTGTTGCATCTTTCAATGTCATATTTCCGGATGTTACAGGGATTACAGTTGCCCCCAACATCTTCATTTTCTCTACGTTAATGTGCTGCCGTTCCATATCTGTTTTTCCCATATAAACTATACATTCCATCTTCATGAGGGCACACACCGTAGCAGTAGCTACACCATGTTGTCCGGCTCCTGTTTCGGCTATGATTCTTGTTTTTCCCAGATGTTTGGCAACAAGAATCTGCCCAATGGCATTGTTTATTTTGTGAGAACCTGTGTGATTAAGATCTTCCCGCTTGAGATAAATTTTGCATCCGTATTTTTGCGAAAGACGTTTTGCGTGATAAAGTGGAGAAGGGCGTCCTGCGTAATCGCGTAATAATAAAAGATATTCGTCCTGAAATTTCTTACTTTCCAATATTCTCATGTAATTGTTCTGCAAGTCTTCTACACACTTGTGAAGTATCTCCGGGATGTATGCTCCCCCAAATTCTCCATAATAACCGTCTTTGTCTGCTAAATAACTTTCCATATTCTTTGAGTTTTTAAGTTTTTAAGCAAAAAAAAGAGCCCCATCGCAGGTGCGACAGGGCTCTTTTATTTCTTATATCTTGCTTAGTATATATACACGAGACCGCTACCTTACGACTTTTCGAAGTGTAAGTAGTGCCACCAACATGTATTTACTAATTGCTTATTCATATCTTTTTTGTCTTTATGGGGGGCAAATATAAACAGTTTGTTTTAAATATCAAAGTAAATCTTTTATTTTATTAGAATAATCTCTTATGTCCATCTGTTAATAGATACACCATGCGGCATTATTACCCATGCAGTTACAAGCAACATTGCATCCCCCCAAATGCACGTTGCATTTTCTCAAATGCAACGCGCATTTTCAAATTAGCAACGTGCTGTTGAGACAAACGCAACGCGCTGTTGAGGCAAATGCAACGTGCATTTTTATCAAAAATCATTTACACAATAGATAACAGTTGCTTCAAAATAACTATACATATACATGTTGAGGTTTAATTGTTTAGGCAAAAGTACAGAACATTATCATGTGAGGGAACTAAACAAAACAGGAAAAGCTGTATGCAAAACGAAACTATTTTATCAAAAACCAAACAGCAAACGATAGAGAAATAAAGCAGACTTTTCAGACCGAAAACAAGCCGCACAGCCATTGAGAGTGCCCTTATGGTAAAATTCAACGTCCGTTGAAATCCGTTGCAACAACATAACATAACAGAACATATAAGAACAGATAAGATAATAACAACAACAACAACAAAAGAAGAGAATTTGCTGCTGTTGCTGTTTTTTTGTTTGGAGAAATGCAACTTTATTCCGGGAAAAATCGTATATTCGCAGATGAAAAATAGAAGAAGAACCCTATCTTATGAAAACTATAAATTATTCCGTTATACGTGCAATATTAGCCCTTATTATTGGCTTGGTGGTAGTAATATGGCCGGGAGCTGCCGCTGATTATCTGGTAATTACGCTCGGAATTTTATTTGTAATTCCCGGTCTGATAGGCTTAATAAACTATTTCTCCTCCAAAAGAGGAACCGTACAAACCAATTTTCCTGTTGAAGCCATAGGAAGTTTTCTTTTTGGCTTGTGGTTGGTTATAACTCCGGGTTTCTTTATAAACATACTGATGTATATACTTGGTTTTATTCTGTTATTAGGCGCAGTGCATCAATTATACATGCTTATTACTGCCCGTAAATGGACAAAAGTGGCGGTAGGTTTCTTTGTTACTCCGACATTAATATTGATGGCTGCTTTGTTAATTTTATTTTCTCCCCGCGAATCGCAACAAACTATATTTATAATAATCGGTGCCACAGCTATTGTTTATGCTGTATCTGAGTTAATAAATTATTTTCGTTTTACAAGCCGCAAGCCTAAAACTACAGCTGCAACTACAGATGTTGTGGATGCGGAAATAATTGAAAATTAATTTAAAACCCGGCGTAACCCGGCGTAAATCAGCGTTTAGAAACATATCAGCAATGCAAAAACTACTATCATTACCGCGCAATTTAGCAAAATGTTTTTATGAGTTAGAGAATGCAAATCGTCAGGAATGGTTTTGCACTTCAGATCCTCCTTGGACGAAAGTAGGATCGGGTGGGGGAGCGACATGGCTTCTGGGTGAATGTCATAATCGGTTTGCACCCGAACAACCGTTTGATGAATGGCTGAAAAGTGACAAACGTATTCTTCTTAATGCCGGAGGACAAAGCAGGCGATTACCTGCTTATGCGCCATCGGGTAAAATACTAACCCCTATACCGGTTTTTCGTTGGGAAAGGGGGCAACGGCTTAGTCAAAATTTGCTTTCTCTTCAATTGCCTTTATACGAGCGGATCATGGAAATCGCTCCCGATTCATTGCATACGTTAATAGCAAGCGGTGATGTTTATATCCGTTCCGAACGGCCGCTAAAACCCATACCCGAAGTAGATGTAGTTTGCTATGGCCTTTGGGTAGAGCCATCGCAGGCAACCCATCATGGTGTTTTTGTATTAGATAGAAATAATTCGGGAGATCTGGATTATATGTTGCAAAAACCAACCATCGAAGAACTGGAAGCCATAACTAACACACATGTGTTTTTAATGGATGTCGGAATTTGGTTGCTTAGTGATAAAGCGGTTCAATTGATGATAGAACGGGCCTATTTAAAAGGAGATAACCTACCCGGCTTTTACGATTTATATTCGGAATTTGGCCTTTCTTTAGGGAATGACCCACGTATTGTAGACAAAGAGCTCAATGCGCTTTCTGTTGCTATTCTCCCTTTACCCGATGGAGAATTTTACCATTTCGGAACAAGCTCCGAGTTGATATCTTCTACTTTATCTCTTCAAAACAAAGTGAGAGATCAGTATCGGATAATGCATAAGAAGATTAAACCTAACCCTGCAATCTTCATTCAAAATTCAATAACAAAGATTCCATTGAAACCCGAAAACGAGAATCTATGGATTGAAAACAGTTACATAAACAAAAACTGGAAACTAGGACAACGGCATATAATAACCGGTGTTCCCTACAACGATTTTGATATACGCATTCCGGATGGAGTATGCATTGATATAATCCCGATTGACGCGAGGTGGGTAGTGCGACCGTATGGAATGAATGATCTTTTTCGTGGAGATTTAACCGATGATAAAACCACCTTTTTAGAGATGCCGTTCTTGCAATGGCTTGCTCAAAGAAACCTGGAACTAACCGGATCATTTTTTTATGACCCGGAAGATATTCAATCAGTCCATCTTTTCCCTATTGTTGATTCCATAGAGCATATAGAAATTGTGCTCCGGTGGATGATTTCCGAGCCATCGTTACCCGAAGGTAAGAAAATCTGGATGGGTTCACCCCGGCTATCAGCTGATGACATATCAGAGGGGGCTAATCTTACGCGTCTTTATAATCAACGAGATGAATTTCGCAAAGAAAACTGGAAGACGCTTTCCGATAACTACGAAAAGAGTATTTTCTATCAACTCGATTTAGCCGATGCTGCCGAAGAATTTGCAAAGCTCGATCTTGATGCTCCACAAGTTCTGCCCGATGATGCTGCAATAATGACCAGAATTCATAACCGGATGCTTCGGGGTAGAATTAAGAAATTGGAACAACAAGAATATAAAGCAGAAGAAAACGCCGCCTTTGATTTATTACGGGAAGGTTTATTGGGAGAAGTAAATAAAAGGAAAAGCGAGCCGCAACTTAGCGTTTTTGCCGATCAGATAGTATGGGCGCGTAGTCCTGTGCGTGTTGATTTGGCCGGCGGATGGACAGACACCCCACCGTATTCGTTATACTGTGGCGGCAATGTGGTAAATATCGCTATCGAATTAAATGGGCAACCCCCATTGCAGGTTTACATTAAGCCCGGCAAAGAATACCAAATAACCCTGCGCTCCATAGATATGGGAGCCATAGAAAAGATTTCTACTTATAACGAATTGGCGAATTTCAATAATGTAGGTTCGCCCTTCTCTATCCCGAAAGCAGCTTTGGCTTTATCCGGCTTCATGCCGGCTTTTTCCGAAAATACATTTAACTCATTAGAAGAACAGCTCAAAGCTTTTGGCGCCGGTATAGAGATAACTTTACTGGCGGCTATCCCTGCCGGATCAGGATTGGGAACAAGCTCCATTCTTGCTTCAACTGTATTAGGGGCAATTAATGACTTTTGCGGATTGGCCTGGAATAAAAACGAAATATGCCAACGCACATTAATCCTTGAGCAATTACTAACAACAGGTGGCGGATGGCAAGATCAATACGGCGGCGCGTTTCATGGCGTAAAGCTATTGCAGTCGGAATCAGGCTTTTTACAGAATCCGCAAATACGTTGGTTACCCGATTATTTGTTTACTTCTCCTGAGTATAAAATGTGCAATTTATTGTATTACACAGGCATTACACGTACCGCCAAAGGCATACTTGCCGATATCGTAAGTGGGATGTTCTTAAACTCTTCCAGCCATTTAGAATTGTTGTCGGAAATGAAAATCCACGCTTTGGATATGAGTGAAGCAATCCTCAAAGGAAACTTTTACGAATATGCAGCACTGATAAATAAAACCTGGCAACAAAATAAAGCATTGGATAGTGGCACCAATCCCCCGCCAATAGAAGATATAATAAATCGTATAAAAGACTTTACCCTGGGATATAAATTACCGGGAGCCGGAGGAGGCGGATACTTATATATGGTTGCCAAGGATCCGCAGGCGGCAGCTCGTATTCGTGAGGAGTTAACCAATAATCCACCCAACTCTTGTGCTCGTTTTGTGGATATGGAGCTTTCGGATAAGGGGTTGCAGATTTCGCGATCGTGAATGAATCTAAGAGATGTTTCGAACCAAGTTATAATTATTTTGTTAGTATTGTATTAAAAGAATCAGGATGAACAAACAATCAAAAATAGCTGCTCTCTTTGATTTCGATGGAGTAGTGATGGACACCGAATCACAATACACCGTGTTTTGGGATAAACAAGGACACAAGTATTTGGATGAAACAGATTTCGGACGTAAAATTAAAGGCCAGACACTGAAACAAATATTCGAAAAATACTTTTCAGGGATGGATGAAGAGCAGGTTCAGATAACCAAAGAATTAAATAAATACGAATCGGAAATGAGTTACGATTATTTTCCGGGGGTCAAAGAATTTATAGTAGATTTGCGGAAAAACAACGTTGGAACAGCTTTGGTTACCAGCTCGGATGAAAAGAAAATGTCAAACGTATACCGTGTTCATCCGGAAATAAAAGATTTATTCGATCATATCTTAACCGCGGAATGCTTTACCCGTTCTAAGCCCGATCCCGAATGTTTTCTTTTAGGAATGAAATTGATTGGTGCTACAGCCGGCAATTCTATTGTCTTTGAAGATTCGCTTCATGGCGTGAAAGCCGGACGCGATTCGGGAGCAAAGGTGATAGCATTAGCTACCACCAATCCGGAGTCGGTATTGAAAGATAAAGCAGCTATTGTGCTCAATGATTTTGAAAATATGACGTATGAGAAACTAATGAGTTTGGTGTAATTCAAATTATAGTCTTACCTTTGCGCCCAATTATTAAGTTATTTGGTACTAATTAAACTCTAAAAATCATGACCGGTTATATATCAGATGATACCCGAAAAGTAACAACCCATCGTTTGTATGAAATGAAACAACGGGGTGAAAAAATATCCATGCTTACAGCGTACGATTATACAATGGCTCAAATTGTAGACAGTGCCGGGATGGATGTAATTCTTGTAGGTGATTCGGCCTCCAATGTGATGGCGGGTAATGTAACTACTTTGCCGATAACATTGGATCAAATGATTTATCATGGTAAATCCGTTACTCGTGCGGTGAAGCGAGCAATGGTAGTGGTTGATATGCCGTTTGGTACATATCAGGGTAACTCTAAAGAAGGTGTAGCCTCGGCTATTCGTATTATGAAGGAAAGTCATGCCGATGCATTGAAACTTGAAGGTGGCGAAGAGATTATCGAAACAGTTAAGCGCATTCTTAGTGCAGGAATCCCTGTTATGGGACACCTGGGATTAATGCCTCAGTCTATCAATAAATATGGTACTTATACAGTAAGAGCGAAGGAAGAAGAAGAAGCCGAGAAACTGCTTCGCGATGCGCATCTTCTGGAAGAAGCAGGATGCTTTGGTATTGTTTTAGAGAAAATACCCGCAACCCTGGCCGGCAGAGTAGCCAAAGAGTTATCTATTCCTATAATCGGTATTGGTGCCGGTGGCGCTGTTGATGGTCAGGTATTGGTTATTCAGGACATGTTGGGTATGAGCAAAGGATTCAGTCCGCGTTTCTTGCGCAGGTATGCCGATTTGCATACAACTATGACCAATGCGATTGGGCAATACATAGCCGATGTTAAAAGCAATGATTTCCCTAACGAACAAGAACAATATTAATTAGTTGACAGTTGATAGTTGACAATTGACAGTTATTAAGTTGTAAATCCGCATGGCAACTCCTCGCCCTTGAGAGGAGAGGAGCCCGTAGGGCGGAGAGGGGGGAGTAGAGTTTCAACTTTCAAAGATTATGTTTAAGCGGGTTTTAATCGTTAATTTTTTATTGTTTGTATCTGTTTTTGCCTTGTTTCCGGTTCTTCCCGTGGCAATGGCACATCAGTTGGATGTAACTATAGCAGATGCCGGATACATTTTTCTCTGGATGATTCTCGGGCGAATATTAGCAGCACCATTTGTTAATTATCTTATCGATGCATTTAAGAGGAAATATGTATGTATAACAACACTGGCAATTATTTTAATCGCTACAGCTATTTATCTGGTAACGGATAAAAAAGTAGAAGCATATTTAGTTGCATTTATACAAGGAGTATCATTAGGAATTATAACCCCTTCACTTATAACCCTCTCTATTGATGTTACCCCCTCCGAGCATCGTAATAAAGCAAATGTTATTTTTGGTTGGCTAACCCGTTTCGGAATGGTTATCGGCATAGGATTAGGCGGCTTTCTTTATCTCAATACCGGCTTTTTAATAACCATTTATGCATCTTTGGCCATCGGAGTATTGGCTGTTTTCTTTCTGATATCAGTACATATACCTTTTCGGGCTCCCATAGGCTTTCCATTGCTTTCACTGGATCGTTTTCTTCTGCCCAGAGGCTGGGTCGTAATGATTAACATGATAATGATTAGTTTTGTTGCAGGTATTTTTATACCATTAGTGCACTACAAAGTTGAATCATTATTAACAATAAACGGGTTTATATTACCTTATTCAATTGTAATTATAGCAGGATATTTTATAACCCGGTTTTTAAAAAAAGATATAAAGAAACGAAGTGACAGAATGCTTATTCTTTCGGCTTTATTTGCGCTGCTCCTTTCCGTATCATTCTTCATGATTTCGGATCATGCGGCGGTAATAGCCTTTTCCGGTATATTGTTGGGCGCATCCTTTGGATTAATAACTCCGCTATTTCTGATGATATTTGTTGAATTATCCAGTCATTGCGAACGCGCATCGGCCAATACCACTAACCTGCTTTCCTGGGGTACCGGATTATCACTGGGTTTATGTGTGTCTTGTTACTTAAAAGATAATTATATTTCTCTTTTGGCATACCAATCGGCACTTTTATCCGCCTCCTTTTCATTGCTTTATTTTATTTTTTTTACCTACCCCTATTATTTAAAGAAAAAGGTAAGATAGTGTATTTATCTTTTCAATAACTTATAAATAATAGCTAAGAATCCTTTCGTTTATTTGATGAAAGCAAGTTTTATGTTACTTTTGTAACTTGTTTATAATAAAACGCGTCATTTAATTAAACGGCT
>DAIMFE010000067.1:0-18535 GCA_036724805.1 Bacteroides sp. | reverse complement strand
CGCAGTTTGGATGTGGTGACAAACGGATTAAGAAAAAAACTATCAGAAAATACCACTGTTAAAATTGAAACAATAAGAGGCATTGGGCTTTGTTTGGTTGAAAAATAACCTCTATTTACATAAGTGCTATGGAATAATATCGTAAAACAACTATCTTTGCAACGTTTTATTTATATACAATACACTTTATGTCAACAGATTTATTCTCTTCTCTGCCCTACAAGGTGGCAGACATTTCTCTTGCGAACTTTGGCCGTAAAGAGATCGAACTGGCAGAACAAGAAATGCCCGGCCTCATGGCTCTTCGCGAAAAATACGGAGAAAAGAAACCACTGCAAGGTGCCCGCATCATGGGTTCACTACACATGACCATTCAAACAGCAGTGTTAATCGAAACACTCGTAGCACTGGGTGCCCGGGTTAGGTGGTGCTCGTGTAACATTTATTCCACACAAGATCATGCAGCGGCAGCCATAGCCCAAGCGGGAGTTCCTGTTTTTGCATGGAAAGGTGAAACGCTGGAAGAATATTGGTGGTGCACGCTGCAAGCATTGAACTTTGAGGGCAACGGACCAACTGTAATTGTTGACGATGGAGGCGATGCAACCATAATGATTCACAAAGGATACGAAGCAGAAGAGGATTGGGCCGCACTTAATAACCCTTCGGAAGCGGAAGATGAAATCGAACTGTATAAAATCCTTCGCAATGTATTGAAGGAAGACCCCGACAGATGGCACAGAACCACCCCCGAAATACGCGGAGTATCAGAAGAAACAACCACAGGAGTTCACCGCTTGTATCAGATGCAGGAAGAAGGCAAACTTCTGTTCCCGGCTTATAATGTAAATGATTCGGTAACCAAATCTAAGTTTGATAATCTTTACGGGTGTCGCGAATCATTGGCTGATGGCATTAAAAGGGCAACGGATGTAATGATTGCCGGTAAGGTGGTAGTTGTTTGCGGTTATGGTGATGTTGGCAAGGGATGCTCACACTCAATGCGTAGTTACGGCGCCCGCGTTCTGGTAACAGAGATTGACCCCATATGTGCTCTTCAGGCGGCTATGGAAGGATTTGAGGTGGTTACAATGGAAGAGGCCTGTTCTCAAGGTAATATTTTCGTAACTACAACCGGAAATATCGATATTATCCGTATCGACCACATGGAACAGATGAAAGACCAGGCAATTGTTTGCAACATTGGTCATTTTGATAATGAGATTCAGGTAGAAGCTCTGAAAAACTATCCGGGCATTGAAAGAGTAAATATTAAGCCGCAGGTTGATTTGTATAAATTCCCCGATGAGCACAGCATCCTGCTGCTTGCCGATGGACGTTTGGTAAACCTGGGTTGCGCAACCGGTCATCCTTCATTTGTGATGAGTAACAGTTTCACGAATCAAACACTGGCTCAAATTGAACTTTATAACCGCGAACATGCTATTGATGTTTACCGTTTACCTAAACATCTGGATGAAGAGGTTGCCCGTTTACACCTGGAAAAGATTGGAGTAAAACTAACCAAACTAACTCCAAAACAGGCTTCGTATATTGGAGTACAGGTAGATGGCCCTTATAAACCGGAGCATTATAGATACTAAGTGCAAGAATAGAAGGAGGTAAAGTGAGGTAAAAGTGAGGTAAGCTCCTATACGTCCTTCTTTTCTTAATTACTTTACCTCTTTTACTCCTTTACCTCACTCAAGTGCTCATGAAAAAGTATCTTCCCGACCTCATTGCCGTACTGGCATTTGTAGTTATATCACTTATCTATTTCTTTCCGGCCGTTCCGGAAGGACGCATACTGTTTCAACACGATACTTCGGCAGGAGCAGGAGCCGTGCAGGAAGCCAAAGAGTACTACGAGCGAACAGGCGAACGTACCCGGTGGACTAATTCTATCTTCGGTGGAATGCCAACTTACCAGATATCGCCGAGCTACGACTCCACCGATTCGTTACGGATTGCAGAGAAAGCCTATCATCTTTATTTACCCAGCTATGTAGGACTTGCCTTCATTATGATGCTGGGATTTTATATCCTGCTGCGAACCTTCAATGTTAGTCCGGCGCTTTCGGCACTCGGGGCAATAGCATGGGGCTTTTCTTCCTACTTCTTTATACTGATGGCTAACGGCCATCTCTGGAAATACATTGCATTATGCTATATTCCACCTACAATAGCAGGTATTGTACTTGCCTACAGGGGGAAATATCTTGCCGGAGGAATTATCACGGCATTGTTTGTAGCCCTGCAAATCCTGGCCAACCATGTGCAGATGAGTTATTATTTCCTGTTTGTTATTCTGGGATTTGCCATTGCTTTCTTCTTCGAATTAAAGAAGGAAGGAAAGCTCCGGCAGTTTTGGAAAGCCAGCGCCATACTTGCAGGAGCTGCAATGATTGGTATTGCCATTAACGCTTCGAATTTATACCATACCTACACGTATGGCAAAGATACGATGCGTGGCAAAAGTGAATTACAATATGAAGGAGATAAAGCCAACCAAACCAGTAGCGGCCTCGACAGAGATTATATAACAAACTGGAGCTACGGAATTGGTGAAACATTCACTCTGCTCATTCCTAACGCCAAGGGGGGGGTAAGCGATCCGTTATCTTACAACAAAAAGGCAATGGAAAAGGCAAATTCCATGTACAATGGGTTATACGCTCAACTAACGCAGTATTGGGGAGATCAGCCTATGACCAGAGGCCCTGTTTATGTAGGCGCTTTAATTATGATGCTATTTGTTTTGGGATGCTTCATAGTGAAAGGGCCGATTAAATGGGCGTTATTGGGGCTTACTATCTTCTCAATCATGCTGTCGTGGGGCAAGAACTTTATGGGTCTTACCGATTTCTTTATCGATTTCATTCCCATGTATAGCAGCTTCCGGGCAGTTTCATCTATTCTGGTTATCGCAGAATTTACTATCCCGCTACTGGCCATACTGGCGCTGAAAGAACTTATCCGGCATCCTCAGGATATATTGAATACATGGCGCAGGCCTGTTATTGTTAGCTTCGCTCTCACGGGCGGATTGGCATTGCTGTTTGCATTATTCCCCCGCTTATTCTTCTCCGGTTACATTTCTACAATGGAAATGAGGGCATTGCAGAATGCACTCGATCCTCAACAACTGGGGGGGGTGCTCGATAATCTCGAAACAATACGTGTCTCTATTTTCACCTCTGATGCCTGGCGCAGCTTCTTCATTGTACTACTTGGCACAGGGTTGATATTGCTATATGCAAAGAAATCTTTTAAATCATTGTGGCTAATAGCGGGCGTAACGGCTATCTGCCTTGTTGATCTCTGGCAGGTGGATAAGCGCTATCTATATGATGATCTTTTTGAGCCGAAATCTGTTACAACCAACACTTTCCGGAAAACCAAGACAGACGAGATGATCTTGCAGGATACCGATATCAATTACCGTGTACTGGATTTATCCGTAAGTACTTTTAATGATAATACTGTGGCCTACCGACATAAGAGTGTGGGGGGGTACCACGCGGCAAAACTCCGCAGATATCAGGAAATGATTGAGCATTACATTATGCCTGAAATGCAACCTACCATGAAAGCTATTGCGGAAACCGGTGGCGACATGGCACAGGTAGATCCTAACAGCTTCCCGGTACTCAATATGCTGAATACCAAATACATCATTATGCCAATCAGCAAGGGTGAAACATTCCCCATACAAAACCCATACGCCTTTGGTAATGCATGGTTTGTTAAGAAGGTTGATTATGTTGATAGCGCAAACGAGGAGATAGAAGCAATAGGAAAGGTAAATTTGCATGAAACGGCTATTGTAGAGAAGAGTTTCTCGGCTATATTAGGTGGGGTTACCCAAACTAAAACGGATTCTCTGGCAACCATTACTCAATTGAGTTATGAGCCTAATCATCTGGTGTTTAAGAGCAATAGCAATGCCGATGGAATAGCAGTATTTTCGGAAGTTTATTATCCGGATTGGGAAATAACCATTGATGGTAATCCGGTTAAGCTGGCTCGCGCTAATTACATTTTAAGGGCTTTAGCTATTCCGGCGGGTGAGCATACAATTGAGATGCGATTTGATCCGCAAAGTGTGCATACTACCGAAACAATAGCGTATATAGGGCTTGTTTTACTTTTGATTGGGGTGATTGCTTATATCGTTTGTAGATGGAAAAAACATAAGGTTGAAAAGGCTTAGAACATAACAGCCCCATAAATTATGACACGGTTATTACAACAACCTCTTACTCAAATATCTTACCGGATACCAAACAGAAAGGAATCCAACAACAATTACCGTTACAAACACCAGCAGTATGTCTCCTGCGCGAACCGCTACCGGATAGGCATCAACCAGAAAGCTTGTACCGGATTTGCCTAAAGCAATAAAGCCGAATTGTTGTTGAAGTAAACATAAAACAACCCCGATAACAATACCTGCCATCGCGCCGAAAATAGAAATCATCCAGCCTTCAAGAAGAAAGATACGGGTTATTAATTTATCAGAAGCCCCTAAGGAACGGAGCGTTGAAACGTTTTCTTTCTTATCCAACATTAACATGGATAAAGAACCAATCACATTGAACGAGGCAATAACCAGAATAAGAATCAGAAATAAATAGGATATGTATTTCTCTATCTCCATAATCCGCAAACTATCTCGTTGTTGTTCGTAGCGGTTTAACACAAGGAAATCATCCCCCAGCTCTTTTTCCAGCTTCGACTGAAAAGACGAAAGATTAACGCCATCAAACAGCTTTAATTCAATTGCTGATACTTCTGTATCATAGTTAAACAATTCGCGAGCAAACTTAATGGAAGTTAATATATACTGACGATCGTATTTACTTTGATTTACAATAAATAAACTTCCGGGAGAATATAGGTATCCTTTCTTAAACGAAGATGATGGGTTAGCCATATTTACGCGTCCTTCGCGGCGTGGAGCGTAAATTGTTAGCGGATCTACAAACTTTACTCCGGTTCCTAACATCTGAACTAACTCAATGCCCATAACAGCATAATCGGTTATTTCATCGTGCAGTAAAAACTTACCTCCTACATTTAATATGGATTCAATTCGGGTGAGCCGGGCAAAGTTATCATCTACTCCTTTTATAACTGCCATTGCATGCCGGTCTTTGTATTCAACCATTGCCTGCTCTTCTAAAGTAGGGGTAAATACTTCCACTTCGGACATTGAGGCAATACGGGCAATTCTTTCTTCCCGGCTATCAAATACTTTTCCTTCTTTCGGGAGTATTTTCAGCTCCGGATCGAAGGCAGTGAAGAAACTTGCGGTTACATCCTGAAAGCCATTAAACCCGGACAATATGCACACCATTGCCAATGCGGCAAGCGCTACCCCACATACGGAAATAGCGGATATAATATTAATGGCGTTGTGTTTCTTTTTCGAAAAAAGATATCGCTTCGCTATGTAATATGCAAGATTCACTTTAACAGGGAATCAATCTTTTCCAGATAATCCAAAGAATCATCTAAAAAGAACTTCAGCTCCGGAATGATGCGAAGTTGATGCCGCACGCGCGTACCAAGTTCATAGCGAATGGATTTCGCATTCTCATTGATATTCTTTATAATCTCCTGCCCTTGCTCTGAAGGAAAGATGCTGAGGTATGCCTTGGCCACACTCAAGTCGGGACTTATCCGCACAACACTTACTGATATAAGTGTACCTTTCATAGCTTTTGCCTGTAGCAGAAACATATCTCCAAGTTCTTTTTGCAGTAAGCGAGCTATCTTATTCTGTCTGGTAGTTTCCATATAATTAAATCTTTCTTATTATCGTTAAACCATCCCGCAACGGCAGAATAACTTTTTCTGTCCGGTTATCGGCCGTTACATGGTCGTTGAAATTCTTTATACCGATGGTTTGTTTATCTGTTGGGTGAGGTTCTTCCAGCACATGGCCATCCCACAGAGTGTTATCAGCAAGAATATATCCTCCCGGTGATAATTGATTTAGTACCATCTCGTAATATTCTACATATTTTCTTTTGTCTCCATCGATAAAAGCCAGGTCGAAAGTAATATTCAGCTTAGGAACCAGCTCTAATGCATCGCCCAGGTAGAATCTTATTTTATCGGCAACAGGAGAATTTTCCAACCACGGACGTGTAAAATCTTCTTGTTCTTCATTTATCTCAAAGGTATGTAATAATGCACCTTCTTCCAAACCTTCGGCTAAACATATTGCAGAATATCCACTATATGTTCCGATTTCCAGTACCTGACGCGGGCGAATCATATTGACGAACATCTTCAACATACGCCCTTGTAAATGGCCGGATGCCATCCGGGGTCTTAATAACCTGACGTTTGTGTCGCGGTATAAAGCCTCCAGATAAGAGCCTTCGGGGTCAATATGCTGCCTTATGTATTCATCAATATTCACCAAATTATTTGCCATTTAAACAGTAAATCTACTTATCTTTCGGTAAAGGTAGGCAATAAATAATTCTTTTCGTTAGCCAATACCTTGCTTACTGTATTAATTTCGAGGAATGTTGTGCCGCCACCTTCGCCAAAACTTCCACTTAAATAGGCCACACGATCTTCTGAAACAATTCTACCACTATCTAAAAGTTTATGGATCGCTTCGAAGAAATAAGTACGGGCATTTTCTGTTTCTTCCTGAAAGATAGGCAATACTCCATAAGAGAGTGCCAGTAAACGCATGATTTTTTCGTTATAGCACATTGCCATTACCGGATAGCGACCACGGAAAGCAGCAACATTGCGGGCTGTACGGCCTGTATAGCTATCGGTAATAATCGCGCGGATGTTTATTTTAGCTGTAGCCTTAACTGCTTGTTTGGCAAGGAACGCAGTAACATCCTGACTTTCAGTATTGAGTGGAATACGGATATCGTTTTCAGATAGTTTATCTTTTTCGGCCTCTTCTGCAATCTTTGCCATGGTGCGGAGCGCTTCTACAGGATATTTACCATAGGCAGTTTCGCCGCTAAGCATCAATGCATCTGTGCGATAATAAATAGCATTGGCAATATCCGTAACTTCGGCACGGGTAGGACGAGGATTATTTATCATCGTGTGAAGCATCTGTGTAGCTACAATAACCGGCTTCTTTGCCAATACGCATTTGCGGATAAGCACACGCTGTATGCCCGGTATCTTTTCCTGAGCAACCTCAATGCCCAGATCACCACGCGCAATCATAATGCCATAAGCCTCTTCAAGGATTTCATCGATATTATCAACCCCTTCCTGATTTTCTATCTTGGCGATGATCTTAATGTCACTTTTATGTTCATCCAAAATACGCTGAATATCCAATACATCTTGTTTAGAACGAACGAAAGAGTGAGCAATAAAGTCGATATCTTTTTCTATAGCATATAGAATGTTCTTTTTATCTTTCTCTGTTAACGATGGGAGATTGATTCTTACTCCCGGCACATTTACGCTCTTACGGCTTCCTAAAGTGGCTTGGTTAAGAACTTCACATATCAGAAAATCCTTATGCTGCTCAATAATACGTAAATCAAGATCGCCATCGTCAATAAGTATGTCATCTCCTACCTTTACATCTTTCACAAAATCAGGATAAGAAACACAAATACACTCGTGGGTAGTCTTTTGGCTAGGATTGCCAATAACCCTTACCTTTTCGCCCACTTCAAAAAGAATAGGTTCATCCGCAATAGTTGTACGAACTTCCGGGCCTTTAGTATCCATCAGGATAGCAATTTCATTGGAAACAGCACGGGTGTTATCGATAATTTTATCTAATCCTACGTTATCGAGATGTGCTGTATTCATCCGCACTACATTCAATCCCTCGTTATAAAGACGATTGATGAACTCTACTTCGCATCTCTTATCCGAAATAGTTGCTACAATTTTTGTATGCTTTTTCATTCTCACTAATACCTATTATTTAAATGTTATCTATTGTTTTTTACTTCTTACTCCTTATAAAGAAGCGCTTCAATGGCAAGACGATAAGAGTTAAGTCCGAATCCGCAGATAACCCCTTTGCACACTCCGGCAATCATAGAAATATGCCGGAAAGATTCGCGGGCATGCACATTTGAAATATGAACCTCAATTACAGGAGAAGTTACTGCCGAAATAGCATCTCTAATGGCGATAGAAGTATGGGTATAAGCCCCCGCGTTAAGAACAATACCTTTTACTTCGAAACCAAATTTATGTATCCGATCAATCAGATCCCCTTCTGAATTGGATTGATAATAAATAAGGTCGATATCAGGAAATTGCGCACGTAGTGTATCCAAATATCCTTCAAATGATTTATCTCCATAAACAGAAGGTTCCCTTTTACCCAACAAATTAAGGTTGGGGCCATTTAGCAGCACAATTTTCGTTTCCATATTTTTTTGTATCTTTGGGAATAAGAAGTGAGAATCAAGGAGTAAGAAGTAATCATCAAATTAGAATAATAAACGTTGTTGCATGTGTTCTTGTTCTTGCTTCTTATTTCTTAATCAGCGTGCAAAGGTAGAAAAAAATAATGAAAACAGATTCAATAGTAAGAATGTACCAACAGTATCTGAGGTTGGAAAAAGGTTTTTCGGCTAATACACTCGATGCATATATGCATGATCTGGATAAACTTCTTAACTTTTTAGCTGTCGAAGATATTGAGATACTTGCCGTATCATTGGATGATCTTCATCTGTTTGTGGCAGGATTAAGAGATATCGGTATACATGCACGATCTCAGGCTCGTATCATCTCGGGGATAAAATCATTCTTCAACTTCCTTATTCTCAACGACTATCTTGAAGCCGATCCTACCGAATTACTGGAAGGGCCTAAAATGGGATTCAAACTACCCGAAGTTCTTAGCGTTGAAGAGATTGACAGTATTATTTCCTCTATTGATCTAAGTCACCCATACGGGCAAAGGAACCGGGCACTTCTTGAAACGCTATATAGTTGTGGATTGCGTGTATCAGAGCTTTCAAACCTTAAACTTTCAGAATTATATTTTGATGAAGGCTTTATCAAAGTAGAAGGTAAAGGAAGTAAACAAAGGCTTGTCCCTATATCTCCCAGAGCTATCAGAGAAATACAACTGTATCTCATGGACAGAGATCAGATAACAGTTAAACCCGGTTACGAAGATTTCCTTTTTTTAAGTAAACGGGGAAAGAATATTTCCCGGATTATGGTTTTCCATATTATAAAAGAATTAGCCGATGCAGCAGGGATACTAAAGAATATCAGTCCGCATACATTCCGGCATTCTTTCGCAACTCATTTATTAGAAGGCGGAGCCAATTTACGAGCCATCCAGGCTATGCTGGGGCATGAATCTATAGCCACTACAGAGATTTATACCCACATTGACCGGAATATGTTGCGCAGTGAAATAATTGATCATCATCCACGGAATAGAAAAAGGGAAGAAGCAATGAATAAGGAATAGCATAAGTTCCTTTTTCTCATTTATTAGGAATTTTTTAACTCCAATATTAACAAAAACGTCTAAAAAACAATATCTTTGCCAATAATGTTGTGCAATTTAAAAACCAGAAACACATACATAATTATAAACTTAAAATCGCAAATAAGAAATGATGAAGAAATTCTATTTCCCGTTGCTTGTAACAGTGGTTGTTGCAATGTCATCATGTAGCAGTAAGATG
Organism: Bacteroides sp.; assembly: GCA_036724805.1. Taxonomy (GTDB): domain Bacteria; phylum Bacteroidota; class Bacteroidia; order Bacteroidales; family Bacteroidaceae; genus Bacteroides. The sequence goes on along the minus strand of DAIMFE010000067.1, from coordinate 8,858 downwards.
GGCCAACTACCATCCGACTATTTCACCACAACACCTCAGGTTCTGGAGGCCGTTGCGGGTGAAGTTCCCGTAACCATTAACGGAAGATTCCCGGAAAAGTATTTCAATAAGAAGGCTGTAGTAGAGGTTACCCCTGTCCTAAGATGGGATGGCGGCGAAGCAAAAGGGCTTTCTGCGATTTTCCAGGGTGAAAAAGTTGAAGGAAACGATCAGACTGTATCCTACAAAATAGGAGGCAATTACACAATGAAAACCTCTTTCAATTACGTTCCCGAAATGGCTAAATCCGAGTTATACCTTGAGTTCGATGCGCGTATTGGCAACAAATCAGTACCAATACCCGCAGTGAAGATTGCCGATGGCGTAATTGCTACTTCCGAACTTATCGGAAACACACTGCCCTCTGCAACCCTTGCTGCCGGACAAGATAATTTCCAGCGTATAATCAAGGAAGCCCAACAGGCTAACATTATGTTCCTTATTCAACAGGCAAATATACGTGCCAGTGAATTAAACTCAATGGATGTTCAACAGCTTAACAATCAAATAAGTGAAGTTAATGCTGCTCCCGACAAGAAAATCAGTAATATAGAAATTTCTGCTTATGCTTCGCCTGACGGTGGAATAAGCTTGAATAGAACACTTGCCGAACAACGTGAATCGAACACTACCGATTACGTAAACCGCCAGCTAAGAAAAGCAAAAGTTGATGCGGCTTTGGATGCCAAATACACTGCTCAAGACTGGGAAGGTTTCCAAGAACTTGTTTCTAAATCAAATATCCAGGATAAGGAGCTGATTTTACGTGTCCTTTCAATGTATTCGGACCCACAACAAAGAGAACAGGAAATTAAAAATATCTCTTCTGTTTACAAGAGACTAGCTGATGAGATTCTTCCTCAGTTGAGGCGTTCACGTCTTACTTTGAATTATGAAATCGTTGGAAAATCTGACGATGAAATCAGTGGGTTAGCAGTAAGTAATCCCTCAAAATTAAGTCTGGAAGAGCTTCTTTATGCTGCAACTTTAACAACCGACAAAACAAGACAGGAGGCAATCTACAATCAGGCCAGTAAACAATATCCAAATGACTACCGCGCATTCAACAATCTTGGTAAATTAGCTTACGAAGCCGGTGATCTGAACAAAGCGGATGGCTTTATCAAGAAAGCGGCTTCTATTAAAGATGCTCCGGAAGTTAATCTTAACCAGGGACTTATTGCACTTTTGAAGGATGATAAGACAATGGCTGAATCTTATTTCGGAAGGGCATCAGGAACTGCGGAATTGAATGAAGCTTTAGGTAACCTATATATTACACAAGGACAGTATCAAAGAGCTGTTAATTCTTTTGGTGATGCAAAGACAAATAGTGCCGCGCTAGCGCAAATCTTAACCAAAGATTATAATAAAGCAAACAATACTCTTTCGAATATTAAAAACCCGGATGCGTATACCGAATACCTGAAAGCTGTAGTAGGTGCAAGAACAAACAATACATCAACCGTTATCAGTAGCTTAAAGAAGGCTGTACAGCAGGATTCTTCTTTAGCAAGAAAGGCTGCTAATGATATTGAGTTTTCGAAGTTCTTAACTAACTCTGATTTTATGAGTATTATCAGATAAGAAGGTACACTAAATTTCTAACTAAAAGGATTGAGAATGGTATTGCCATTCTCAATCCTTTTTTTTGCTCTGTTCATCGCGCAAGTTATAATCTCAAAATGTTCATTAGAACGATTGGAAGTAAAAGCAATCCGTTATCCTAAGGGTTTCTAAGTACAATGCGCGTTGCATTTCTCCCAAATGCGCGTTGCATTTGAGTAAACAGCGCGTTGCTTTTTAGAAAATGCAACGTGCTAATTCGAAAATGCAACGTGTATTTCATGAAAAAGCTCTATATTTGTTTACTATTTAATTTACAATCAATGAGCGGAAATAGAAATAACACTAGAAATGCTATTATTCAAGAAGCCTTTAAGTTGTTTTGCAACAAACCGTATGATAAGGTGACATTTACGGATCTTGAACATGCTACAAACTTGAGTCGCGGAGCTATTTTATACCACTTTAAAAGTAAACAGGATATATTTAATTCTGTAATCGAATCGGCAATACTCAGAACAACAACCACCTTAAACATACCGATTGAAGAAGATGAACCCCTAAAGAATTTTATTGAGGTTTTTGTGGATAGCTGCAAGAACGCTCAGAAAGAGATGAATAAAATAGGGATCAAGAACATGAATTTAGCACATTGCAATATCGTGTCGCAAGCTCTTTACTTTTACAGCCAATTTGATAAATTGGCAAAGCAGATGTACGAAACCGAACTTAAAAGATGGACGTTTGTGGTAAAAAGAGCTCAAGAAACAGGTGAAATTAAGAGTACACTCAACACAGAGCTTATTGGCCGTATGCTTTTGAACACTTATTTAGGACATGTCTATTCGGCAGCTAAAGATGAAGAAGGTTGCACCCCCCAGTTGTTACTCAAAGAATTGATGTATATGCGCAATATTCTGTTGGCATAACTTTTCAATGTAATTTGAAAGCCGCCCCTACACCATGCGGCATGGCTTTTAAGATGGTTTAATATCTTTTTCTCTTTAAAATTGGATTGCAGGAATTTATTTAGCTATTTTTGCAACAAAATGAAGAAATTCTACTATATACTTATTCTGGCTCTTTGTTTTTCGGCTTGCAACGGCCCATCCAATCAAGTTAAAATAAAGGGTGAAATCAAAGGGTTAGCCTATGATACACTATTTCTGTATGGAAATGACGAATTATCCGACCTTATTGATACTATTCCTGTAGTAGATGGTAAAATATCACATAACATCTCAGTAGATACCCTGTTGCATGTGATGCTTATTCTTAATAACAATCTGGAATATCCTCTTTATCTTGATAAAGGTAAAACCATCACCATAAATGGAGATCTTAGTCAAAATACGTTGCTGGATATAAAAGGTGTAACGCCTAATGAGGAATTTACTACTTTTAGCAGAGATATACAAGGGCTTTCTGTTCATCCCAATGATACTGCAATCGCCAATAGAGCAGAGATTTTTATCAAAACACATCAGGTTTCTCTGGTTTCAATCTATCTTCTTGATAAATATTTTGTTCAGAAAGCCGAGCCTGATTTAAAAAAGATCAAAGAATTAATATCTTATATGGATGGAACATTGCAGGATAAACCATATATAGAAAAACTAACCAAGGTACTGGAAGAAGCCGAAAAGGCAGAACCGGGCAAAGCTGCCCTATCTTTTTCATTACCAAATGCTAAAGGAGAAAATATAAACAGAACCAAATTCAGAAACGCTTATTTACTTATTAATTTCTGGGCCTCCTGGTGCGATTCATGTAAAACATCGAATGCAGAGCTACGAAAGGTTTATAAGAAGTTTAAAGAGTATACCCGGTTTGAGATGCTGGGAATTTCTTTAGATATGAACAGGCAGGATTGGGAGGAAGCCATAAAAGCAGACACGTTGGCATGGGAACAAGTATGCGACTTTATGGGTTGGGATAATCCGACAATAAATCAATATGGAGCCAATGCGATTCCTTATAACATATTATTAGGAACCGATGGGCGCATACTGGAAAAAGATATTAAAGGAGAGAAACTAATAAATAAACTTGAAGAACTCCTGAAAGACACCGAAAAACGAAAAAGCGACAAAAAGAAAAAGTAACCTTTTGAAATTATTATGCTGGTAAAAGTATTTGGTGCGGCAATGCAAGGCGTTGACGCTACTATTATAACTATCGAAGTTAACAGCAGCCGCGGCTGCATGTTTTATCTTGTTGGTTTACCCGATTCTGCTGTTAAAGAGAGTCACCGGAGAATTATCTCCGCATTAAATGAAAACGGGTATAAAATGCCAACTACCAGCCTTACCATTAATATGGCACCGGCTGATATCCGGAAAGAAGGGGCAGCCTACGATCTACCTCTTGCAATCGGGATATTAGCAGCCAGTGAAACAATCTCTTCTGATAAATTATCAGAATATCTGGTTATGGGCGAGCTAAGTTTGGATGGCACCATTCAACCCATTAAAGGAGCTTTACCCATGGCCATTCAAGCCCGCGAGGCCGGATTCGAAGGACTTATCATTCCGCAACAAAATGCCCGTGAAGCAGCTGTAGTAAACAATTTGCAGGTGTATGGGGTAACCAACATTAAAGAAGTCATTGAGTTCTTTAATAACGAAAGAGATTTAGAACCCACAGTAGTGAATACCCGTGAAGAATTCTTTTCCAGCCAAAACTTATATGATTTTGACTTTGCCGAAGTAAAAGGTCAGGAGAATGTTAAGCGCGCTTTAGAAGTAGCTGCGGCCGGTGGTCATAATATTATCATGGTAGGTGCGCCGGGGAGTGGTAAATCTATGATGGCCAAAAGATTACCTTCTATTCTGCCGCCTCTTTCTTTGAGAGAAAGCCTGGAAACAACCAAAATACATTCTGTTGCCGGAAAGCTGGGTCGAAATTCATCGCTTATATCCAAAAGACCCTTCCGCGACCCTCACCACACCATATCTCAGGTAGCACTGGTAGGTGGTGGAGCTTATCCGCAACCCGGTGAAATAAGTCTGGCACATAACGGAGTGTTATTTATGGATGAATTGCCGGAGTTTAATCGTTCCGTATTGGAAGTCCTTCGTCAGCCATTAGAAGACCGTAATATTACGGTTTCCCGCGTAAAGTGGACAGTTGATTATCCTGCCAGCTTTATGCTGGTGGCATCAATGAACCCCTGCCCCTGTGGATATTACAATCATCCATCAAAAGATTGCGTATGTAATCCCGGCCAGGTACAAAAATACCTGAATAAGATTTCCGGCCCTTTACTGGATCGTATTGATATTCAGGTGGAGATTGTTCCTGTTCCTTTCGAAAAGATTTCCGACAGAAGAAAAGGCGAATCCAGCGAAGCTATCCGTAATAGAGTAGTTACTGCCCGGCAAATACAGGAAGAGCGTTTTGAATCTTACCCCGGAATTCATTGTAATGCACAAATGAGTAGCAAACATTTGGGCTTATATGCACAACCGGATGCGAAAGGTTTGGAACGTCTTAAGAATGCAATGGAAAGATTAAATCTCTCTGCCCGTGCTTATGATAGAATACTGAAAGTATCCCGAACCATTGCCGACCTGGAAGCAAGTGAATCGATTCTTCCCGATCATATAGGAGAAGCTATCAGCTATCGAAATCTGGACAGAGAAAACTGGGCGGGATAATAAATACACCAATCATACATGTTCGATTTTATAACAAATTCAGACATAGACAGGAACATCGGTTCTTTCATCCTTTTTCTGGTCGTTATTTCATTGTTATCGATGTTTCATTCCCTTATATTCGGAATAATCAAGAAAATCGAACCCAAATGGTTGCTTTATGCTGTATATAATGCTATTGGCGCAATACTTTACCTCATCAATCCGGGTTTTACTGCCGGATGGGTTATTTTCCTGTTTGCATCTATCTTTGTTTTTGTAATTCTGGCAACTGTCATTTCTTTTATCTGGAAAATAGCTAAAGGAACCAAAGATATTCTTACCAATAAAACTAAGTCTTTCCATAAACGGATAATTGAATTGTTGTTTGTGGCGCTTGCAATCCTCCTCTTTGTATATACCGGACCTTTTTTCTTTCTGATTGTTTTTGTTGGTATTTTTATTTCTTCCATTCTAACCGGAAATACGTTCTTCAAACTTCAGGCAATACTACCAACATCCAAAATACGTTCTATGGCTATGGGACTGGTAGAAGTTGAAGGTACTGTTAAAGAAACAGAGAAAGAGGTTGCTCCCATAGGTTTCAAAAAATGTATTGGGTATCGGTACACTATTGAATCGATAAAAAGAGATAAAGACGGCGATAAAAGCTATTCAACCGTACACAATGAAACAAAACTTAACCCATTTATCATTGAAGATGACACAGGAAGCGTAGAGGTTATACCCGAGAAACTGGATTTTGTAAAGTTTCCTGTCGATGAACAGTATTCTACCGGCACATACCGATACACTCAATATGTTTTATATAATGGAAGCGAAGTTCTTTTAATCGGCAAAGCCGGATTAATGGGTAATAAACCGGTATTAATGCACGAAGACATTAAAGATGTATTTGGTATATCACCCGTTTCTGTTGTTAATCGCTGGAATAGATTCAAACCCTTGCGCTCTACTATACTGCTATATCTAATGACTTTTGGCTTTATGGTTGGTTTAATACTGTTGTTATCTATTAATGAAGTGGAGGGTAGGATTATTGTAAGCCTGCCTCAAAATATATTTTCCTGGAGTTTTTAATGTTTAAAGATTATCATGAACATGGAAAAAATTGTTGCTTTTATTATTTTCGGACTGATTATTCTCGGTTTAATAAGTTATATGGTTGGCCTGTACAACCAACTTATCATGTTGAAGAATAATATCGTTAAATCGTTTGCCAACATTGATATTTTGTTGAAACAACGCGCAGATGAAATCCCTAACCTGGTGAAGATTGTGAAAGAATCTCAAAGGTATGAAAGTGCTCTCCTGGAAAACTTAACCCGCATGCGGACAGAATACATGAAGGCAACCGATATTGAAACAAAAGTTCAAATTAACAATAGCATTGAAAAGGCATTGAGATCGGTAATAGCTGTATCCGAGAATTATCCCGACTTAAAAACTAACGCGGTATTTATACAGTTACACCAACGCATTTCGGAACTGGAGAATCTCATCGCAGATCGTCGGGAGTTTTACAATGAAAGCGTTAATATGTACAATATCGGCATTGCCGAGTTTCCGGCAGTGATGTTTGCAAAACTAATGGGTTATAAACAAAAAAACATGTTATACGTATCCGAGGCAGAAAAGAAATACGATGGAGTTCAGTTTTGAATATTATGAATGGTTGAGGGACTTAAATTCTCAACCCATGATATTGATATTCGTATCAATATTCGGCTCCATGCTCTTCCTTCTGGTATTTGCCCTTTTCAGAAGTTTACTTAAAACTTTGGGATTGAGATTTATTGCCAACTGGAAATTTCTGGATGACTTTATGATATGTTTTGGCATTACCGGATTCTTCGGCGGCTTCCTTTTGATGCTATTGACATTTACTGTTCTACAACAAAATAGCATGGGTGGCATACGATTTATTATGATATGGCTTGCTTTGTTCCTTTGTGTTTTCACCTTTTATCTTACTAATAAACCGACACTAAAGAAATGGTATGATGAAGTTGTTGCATCTTCTACACTGCCACAAAAGGCAAAATCAAAGAAAGAGAGAAGGAATGCAAAGCCTATAAGAAAAGTTAAAGGGAAAAAGAAAAGTTGATAATAATTATTCGCACAGTAATGATAGAAAGCCCGATTCGATTCTATCCCGAGTTTTAACTCTGGGTAATAAGGGTTGTGTCATATGTCCTCCTCCGCCCTTCGGGCACCTCCTCCAAAGGAAGATACCATGCGGATTAGGGCTTGTTTACTTTTGATACACCTCCTTGCTGTTGACGTTCGTCTTCACAAGTATGATATACTATTTTATAGAATAATATTTATATCATTGTACTAAAAAGAAAATAATCCCTTAAATTTGTGTCTTCGAGTAATAAGCTAAAAAGCAATGAATAATATAAACTCCGTTTGCGTTTATAGCGCATCCAGTACAAAAATAAACAAACGTTATTTTGATGCTGCCGAAGAATTAGGCAAATTATTGGCAGAAAACAACATCCGGTTAATAAATGGAGCCGGTGGAATTGGCTTGATGGGAGCAATCTCCGATTCGGTATTATCTAATGGGGGAAAAGTAACGGGAGTTATACCACAATTTATGATTGAGCACGAATGGGGTCATACCGGATTAACAGAACTTCTCGTTGTTGATAATATGCACCAAAGAAAGCAAAAAATGGCCGACCTTAGTGATGCCATTATTGCCCTACCCGGTGGCTGCGGCACTTTGGAAGAATTGCTGGAAATAATTACCTGGAAACAATTAGGACTTTACCTTAAACCAATAGTAATTCTTAATACCAACAATTTTTACAACCCATTAATTGAAATGCTAAAAAGAGCAGTGGATGAAAATTTTATGCGCAGTCAGCACACAGGCATATGGAAAGTTGTCTCAACCCCACAAGAAGCTATAAATGCCATCAATAATACCCCCCTTTGGGATGCGTCAATAGGAAAAATGGCTGCAATATGAACATAGATGCTCCAATACCCTACCTTCTCAAATCGGATGATCTTGTTTCTGTAATCATCCTTATCTGCTTTTTTCTACTGGCATATGTGTTTTCTTATACCTGGAAATACCTTTTTCAACAGGCTAAAAACTTCATCCTGCACAAAGAAAGAGCCAATCTATTTGGAGCGACAACTTCAATAAATGGTTATTTTTCTATTATAATAATACTGCAAACATCCCTTTTAACAGCTATTATTTTCCTAGGTTACTTCAATTATAAATGTACAGATTTATTACAAGAAACTCCATCGTATTTACCACTAGGAATTTATGCCGGAGTGTTCCTTATTTATATTTTATTCAAACGAATTTTATACTCTTTCCTGGGTTGGATATTCTTTGATAAAGGATTAATTACTCTATGGTTTGAGTCTTGGTTTACGCTTGTTTATTGCTGTGGATTCATCCTTTTTCCGTATGTTTTGCTCCTTGTTTACTTCGATTTTAACACTCAAATGATGCTAGCATTTGGGCTTCTAATTTTAATAATTGCTAAAATATTGATGCTATATAAGTGGTTAAAGTTTTTTTTCAATAATATTTATGGGCTTCTGCTATTAATTTTGTAC
>DAIMFE010000066.1:0-18743 GCA_036724805.1 Bacteroides sp. | reverse complement strand
ATATAAGAAAAGATAATATAAAAAGAAGAAAAAGAAAAGAAGAAAAATCCACTATTCATGCTTCTTTCTTTTTGGGTTAATAACAGCTCACATCTTCAGATAGAAATCTTTAACCAACCCGGTAAATTCATCACTGTATTTATGCCGTTCCGTTTCAATTAACAACTCTTTGGCTATGCATTGCTTCCTTTCGAACCCTAAAGAAATCAAATTCCTCTTAATAGGTTTGCCGGGAGTTGTTCTGATATTAAGCAGTCCTCCTGGAAATAAATGGAAGCGTTCTGCTATTGATAATATGTTTTCTACCACCTCTGCGGGTACAATAAGGACAAACTCTCCGGTATCTTCCAGAAGCGATGAACCCCCTTTTAATAAATCATTATATGTTAGTTTTTGATTGTGCCGCGCAAGTGTACGCAAAGTATCCGGCGATGGTAAAGAATCAATAAAATAAGGCGGATTACACACGATTAAATGGTATTTAAGTTGAGGATGAAAATCATTAAAATCAATGTGTACAAGCTCTATTCTTTCCTTCCACGGAGAAAGAGCCACGTTTTCTGTAGCCTGTTGATACGCATTCTCGTCTATCTCTATCGCGGTTATTTTAGCCGAAAATCGTTGGGCCAGCATTAAGGAAACCAATCCTGTTCCGGTGCCAATATCAAGAATTGTTTTTGCCCCATCACTTCCTGCCCATGCCCCCAAAAGTACCCCATCGGTGCCAACTTTCATGGCACATTTATCTTGTTGAATGGTAAATTGCTTGAATTTAAAAAAAGGATTTCTCATGTACTATTCAGCGTATAATTGATGCAAAAATATAAAATATATATCCTTTTTCCTTTACACGAAGTGCTTTTTGTTTTTTTATTAAATGCCTCTTTATTATTAATAAAGAAAAAGCTAACTTTGCAGCGCTTTATGTCTTACCTCAAGTCATAACATTAACCAATGAACAACAAAATGAAAAAAGAAAGATATTTTGAGGCTGAATTTGATGAACAAGATGATAACACTTTTTCTTTGATAGCCGATATCGAAGGCAATGATGAACAATATAACATGCAAATAAAGCTGGATGAAAAAGTTTCTGTACTGCCCCTACGGAATATGGTTTTATTTCCTGGTATATTTTTGCCGGTGTCTGTTGGACGAAAGTCATCCCTTAAATTGATACGCGATGCGGAGAAGAAAAAGAACTTAATAGCTGTACATTGCCAAAAACTTCCACAAACCGATAACCCCAAATTCGAAGACTTGCACGCTATTGGTACAGTGGCAAAAGTTGTGCGAATACTCGATATGCCCGACCAATCAACCACAGTGATTTTGCAGGGAGTAAAGAGGGTATCTCTTCAGGAAATAACAGCCTCATCTCCATTTCTGAAAGGTAAAGTAGAACTCTTAGAGGAAGAAGTTCCACCAACGGAAGACAAGGAGTTTATCGCATTGGTAGATTCGTGCAAAGATTTAACATTGAGGTATTTGCAAACAACCGAAGGCTCTCATCAGGATTCTGAATTTGCAATTAAAAACATGGGGAACAGCCTGTTCCTGATCAATTTTATAAGTACAAATCTTCCTTTTAAGAAAGATGAAAAAGTTGAATTGCTTTTAATTTCTTCCTTGAAAGACAGAGCATATCGTTTGCTGGAAATCTTAAATAGGGAAGTGCAGTTGGCGGAGATAAAAGCTTCCATACAAATGCGCGCCCGCGAAGATATCGATCAGCAACAAAGGGAGTATTTCCTGCAACAACAAATCAAAACCATTCAGGACGAACTTGGGGGCAGCGGGCAAGAGCAGGAAATTGAAGAAATGCGGCAGAAAAGCCTTCTGATGAAATGGGAACCGGAAGTAATGGCTATGTTTCAAAAGGAACTTGCGAAACTGGAAAGAACCCATCCGCAATCACCAGATTTCAGCGTGCAGTTAAACTATCTGCAAACAATGCTAAATTTGCCGTGGGGAGTTTACACTACAGATAATGTAAACTTGAAAACAGCAGAAAAAATACTCAATAAAGACCATTACGGCCTTGAAAAAGTAAAAGAACGCATACTTGAGCACCTGGCTGTACTTAAGCTAAAAGGAGATATGAAATCTCCGATTATCTGCTTATACGGCCCCCCGGGAGTGGGGAAAACATCATTGGGTAAATCAATTGCGGAATCTTTAAAAAGAAAATACATCCGCATGTCTTTAGGGGGAGTTCATGATGAAGCCGAAATACGGGGTCATCGCAAAACTTACATCGGAGCAATGCCCGGGCGTATCATCAAAAGCCTTATAAAAGCAGGTTCCTCCAATCCGGTTTTCATTCTGGATGAAATAGATAAGATTAATTCCGATCGCCAGGGCGATCCTTCTTCCGCGCTTTTAGAAGTGTTAGATCCGGAGCAGAACAATGCTTTCCACGACAATTATTTAGATGTAGATTATGATCTGTCGAAAGTGATGTTCATCGCTACAGCTAATAACATCAACCAGATTCCTCCTCCGTTACTCGACAGGATGGAATTGATTGAAATAAGCGGATATATTACTGAAGAAAAAATAGAAATAGCCCGTAGGCATTTGGTGCCGAAAGCAATGGATGCTAACGGAATTGATTCGAAGCGTGTTTTCCCTTCGGTTAAAATAGGAAAAACTACGCTTGAAGCGATAATTGAAAATTATACCCGCGAAAGTGGAGTTCGTGAGTTGGAGAAAAAAATAGGAAAGATTCTTCGGAAGTCTGCCCGTAAGTATGCAACCGATGGGTATTTCTTCCCGTTAGAAATAAAACCGGGAGACTTATATGATTTTCTGGGAGTACCTGAATACACACGTGATAAATACCAGGGAAATGATTACGCGGGTGTAGTAACAGGTTTGGCATGGACAGCCGTTGGCGGCGATATCCTTTTTATAGAAACAAGCCTAAGTCGCGGAAAAGGCAATAAACTAACCTTAACCGGTAATTTGGGAGATGTTATGAAAGAATCGGCCATGTTGGCGCTGGAGTACATAAAATCTCATACCGTATTGTTGAATATCAGTGAAGATATCTTTGATAACTGGAATATCCATCTGCACGTTCCCGAAGGCGCGATACCTAAAGACGGACCATCTGCCGGTATTACCATGGTAACGGCTTTGGCATCCGCGTTTACGCAACGAAAAGTGAAAGCGAATGTGGCTATGACAGGAGAAATCACACTTCGCGGCAAAGTGCTTCCGGTTGGTGGTATCAAAGAAAAAATACTCGCAGCCAAAAGAGCCGGCATAAAAGAAATAATTCTTTGTGCCGAAAACAAGAAGAATATTGATGAAATTGAAGACATATATATAAAGGGGCTTGAGTTTCATTATGTGAAAGATATAAAAGAAGTGCTTGCTATTGCTTTGACCAATGAGAGAGTAAACGATGCTATTGATTTCACAGTAAAGAAAAACGAAACCAATAAATGACATTCGATTTACAACACACTGATTCAAAAAGTAACGCGCGGGCAGGACTAATAACTACGGATCATGGGCAGATTGAAACTCCTATATTTATGCCTGTAGGTACGTTGGGATCGGTAAAAGCAGTACATCAAACAGAGTTAAAAAACGATATCAATGCCCGGATTATTCTGGGAAATACGTATCATCTTTACTTGCGACCCGGATTAGAAGTGCTGGAGAAAGCGGGAGGATTGCATAAATTCAATGGCTTTAACCGGCCCATACTCACGGATAGCGGCGGGTTTCAGGTCTTCTCTTTAGCCGGTATTCGTAAGTTGAGAGAAGAAGGGGCAGAGTTTCGTTCGCACATCGATGGAAGTAAGCATGTGTTTACTCCGGAAAAGGTGATGGACATTGAACGAACCATCGGAGCCGATATAATGATGGCTTTTGATGAATGTCCACCGGGAGATTCTGATTATGAATATGCGAAGAAATCATTAGGATTAACGCACCGCTGGCTGGATAGGTGCATTGAACGCTTCAATCAAACCGAACCCAAGTACGGTTATAATCAGTCATTATTTCCCATTGTGCAGGGTTGTGTTTATCCCGATCTGCGCAGGCAATCGGCAGAGTTCGTTGCTTCTAAAAACGCGGATGGCAATGCGATAGGCGGGTTGGCGGTTGGCGAACCTGTTGAGAAAATGTACGAGATGATTGAAGTGGTAAATGAAATATTACCAAAAGATAAACCACGTTACCTGATGGGCGTAGGAACACCTGCCAATATTCTTGAAGGTATAGAGCGTGGGGTGGATATGTTTGACTGTGTAATGCCAACCCGTAATGGTAGAAACGGAATGTTGTTTACCAGGGAAGGAATCATGAACATGAAAAATAAAAAGTGGGAAATGGATTTCTCACCAATCGAAGCAGATGGGGCATCTTATGTTGATACGCTGTACAGTAAAGCCTATTTGCGCCATTTGTTTCACTCGCAAGAGTTGTTGGCTATGCAAATAGCTTCAATTCATAACTTGGCGTTTTACCTCTGGTTGGTGCGTGAAGCGCGCAGACACATTATCTCGGGGGATTTCTCTACCTGGAAACCCCTGATGATGAAGAGGGTTTCAACAAGATTATAAATATATGAGGAAAATATTAAAACGGCTTGACTGGTATATAGTAAAAAAGTTTTTGGGAACCTATGTGTTTGCCATTGCTCTTATTATATCTATTGCCGTTGTTTTTGATTTCAATGAAAATGTAGATAAATTCATGACAAACGAAGCGCCATGGAAAGCTATCGTTTTTGATTATTATCTTAATTTCGTTCCTTATTTTGCGAATCTCTTTAGTCCGCTATTTGTATTTATATCCGTTATCTTTTTTACTTCTAAGCTTGCCGAGAACTCGGAGATCATTGCCATGTTCTCTACCGGTATGAGTTTTCACCGCCTTATTCGGCCATACATGATTTCGGCGGCAGTTATCTCAATCTTTACATTTGTTTTAGGCTCTTATATAATACCGCAAGGAAGCGTTACGAGGCTCGATTTTGAAATTAAATACAAAAAGAAAAGGCAACCTACATCGGCACGGAATGTTCAGTTAGAAGTAGATTCGAATGTAATTGCTTATATCGCAAGTTACTCCGACTATCGAAAAGAAGGAACCCGCTTCTTTCTCGATAAATTTGAAGGGAAAAGATTGGTGTCTCACTTAACCGCCCGCTCCATTACGTACGATACAGCATCTACCTATCGCTGGACAATGAAGGATTATATGATAAGAGAGATGGATGGGTTAAAAGAAAAAATAACGAAAGGAGACCGCATGGATACCATTATACGAATGGAACCTTCTGATTTCCTTATTCAGCGAAACCAACAGGAAATGTTGACGAATCCGCAACTAAGCGAATACATAAGTAAACAGAAAAAACGAGGCTTTCGGAATATCAAAGAGTTTGAAATAGAATATCACCGGAGAATTGCCGGCTCATTCGCTTCCTTTATATTAACCATAATAGGTTTATCGCTTTCGTCTAAAAAAGTAAAAGGCGGTATGGGATTAAATCTGGGGATAGGATTAGGGCTTAGCTTCTCATTTATTCTTTTCCAAACCATTTCATCTACTTTTGCTGTGAACGGAAATATGCCACCTGTTATAGCTGTGTGGATTCCTAATCTGTTGTTTGCGGTGATTGCGGTATTCTTGTATATTAAGGCACCGAAATAGGTAAAAGGAGTAATGCCGCATGGTGTAGCGGCATTCTTACCCATGTAATTCCCTCTTTTAACTAATCCCGGGCTAACCCGAAAATCAATTTTCTGTTAATCACAATAGAATTAATTACTTAATTCAGATAACTAGAAAGTTCAGCCGCAGAGATGTTTTTGGCTATGATTATACCATTTTCATCCAGTAAATAGTTCGAAAAACCGCTGTTTAGATTATACTTCTTGTACAAGTTCGATTTTTCTCCTTTCGTTTCTACAAAGCACAAAGGATCAACTATTTGATCTTTACGAATGGTTTCCTGAAATACAGATTGATACTCATCGAATGAAACAGAAACCATTTTCATGTTGAGGGCACCGGTAGATTGAATCGCATTACTTAACAGCGTGTTAAGTAGCCGAGATTGTGCATCGTAGCTTGCCCAAAAGCTTAGAAGCACGTATGTTCCTTTTAAGTCATTCAAAGAAACAGATTGTTTGTTCAATGCAGACTTAAGCATAAATGAAGGGGGAACTTCACCTAAGTTTAAACCTTCGGCAGGTTTATCTTTCACAACAAAAGAAGTCAAGGAACTAATTAATAATACAACAAAGATCCATTTTACATGTCTCATGTAAGTCGGTTTTGGTTTATACTATTCGGGCCTGCATATCACAGTGATTTCTTCCCGAACTTTTTATTGTGAAGACCCCAATAAAACCGTTTTTAGTTTATAAGATAGGGTCTTCCGGTTTGAAATCGGGTGCAAAGTTAAATACTTATTACAATAGAATCCAAATAAATAATAAAAATTCCGGTTTTTACAGGGCATTTTTTTATGTTATTTAGCATAACATTAGTTTTTTGATTACATTTGCATTAGATTTTAAAAGATTCTTTTATGCAAGAAAAATCCCCAACAGAACTCATATTAATTCGGGTTACAGGAGAAGACCGTCCCGGCCTAACGGCATCTATTACAGGGATTTTAGCCAAATATGATACTACTATTCTCGATATAGGCCAGGCAGATATCCATAATACGCTTTCATTGGGCATTCTTTTTAAAACAGAAGAGCAATATTCGGGTTTTATAATGAAAGACCTTCTTTTCAGTTCCTCTTCTTTGGCGGTAAACATCCGGTTTTACCCTATTTCGGTAGACGAATATGAGAGTTGGGTTAGCATGCAAGGAAAGAATAGGTATATTTTAACGTTGCTTGGACGTAAATTATCTGCCCGTCAAATATCAGCTGTAACTGCTGTTTTAGCAGAACAGGGAATGAATATCGATGACATCAAGCGCTTAACAGGTCGTATCCCTCTCGATGAAAGCAAAGCAAGCATACGCTCCTGTATCGAACTCTCTGTGAGGGGCACCCCGAAAGATAAAACACAACTGCAGGCACAGCTAATGAAACTGGCCAGTGAGCTGGATATGGACTTCTCTTTTCAGCTAGACAATATGTATCGGCGTATGCGCAGACTGATTTGTTTTGATATGGATTCAACCCTTATTGAAACAGAAGTGATTGATGAACTCGCCATACGAGCCGGAGTGGGAGATGAGGTAAAAGAAATCACCGAGCAGGCAATGCGAGGGGAAATAGACTTTTGTGAAAGTTTTAAGAAAAGAATATCTTTGTTAAAAGGACTGGATGAATCGGTTCTTCACGAAATAGCGGTAAATCTTCCAATAACAGAGGGCGTTGACCGTTTAATGTTTGTTCTTAAAAGATATGGTTATAAAATAGCCATACTATCCGGCGGCTTTACTTATTTTGGCCGCTACTTACAGGAAAAATACGGCATTGATTATGTTTATGCAAATGAATTAGAAATAATCGACGGTAAATTAACCGGGAATTACCTCGGTGATATCGTGGATGGAAAGAGAAAAGCAGAATTGCTTCGTTTAATAGCCCAGGTTGAGAAAGTGGATATTGCTCAAACCATAGCAGTGGGAGATGGCGCAAACGATTTACCAATGTTGGATGTCGCAGGATTGGGCATCGCGTTTCACGCCAAACCAAAGGTTGTTGCCAGTGCAAAACAATCAATTAATACTATTGGGCTAGATGGGGTATTGTATTTTTTAGGATTTAAAGATTCATATTTAGAAGAAAGAGGGAAATTATAAATAAGAAGCAAGAAGCAAGAAATAACAAGTTAGAAGTAAGAATCCTGCGGCATAGCGTTTTTACTTCTTGCCATGTACTTCTTATTTCTTGAATAATTAAAATTTAAATGAAATTTACTGAATTACAGTTAGAGGAAAGTGTGCTTGAGGCACTTGATGCAATGCAGTTTGATGAATGTACACCTATTCAGGAACTGGCAATTCCTATTATACTCCAAAAGAAAGATTTAATAGCTGTTGCGCAAACAGGAACAGGTAAAACGGCAGCATTTTTGTTACCCATATTAAATTTATTGAGTAAGGGAGGGTACCCGGAAGATTCAATAAACTGTGTGATAATGTCGCCTACCCGCGAATTGGCTCAACAAATAGACCAACAGATGGAGGGCTTCTCTTATTTCATGCCGGCTTCGAGTGTAGCCGTGTACGGAGGAAATGACGGAACACTGTTTGAACAGCAAAAAAAGGGCCTTACATTGGGTGCCGATGTGGTTATTGCCACACCGGGAAGATTGTTGGCTCATATAGGTCTGGGGTATGTTGATCTGTCTAAAGTATCATTCTTTATTTTAGATGAAGCGGATAGAATGCTGGATATGGGGTTTTACGATGATATAATGCAGATCGTTAAATTGTTGCCCAAAGAAAGACAGACCATTATGTTCTCGGCAACAATGCCCGAAAAGATTCAGCAGATGGCCAATAATATATTGAATAATCCGGAAATAATAAAGATAGCTGTATCCAAACCGGCAGAAAAAATAATTCAGGCTGCGTATGTATGTTATGAAAATCAGAAGCTAGGCTTAATACAGAACTTATTTTCAGAGCATGTTCCCGACAGATGCATCATCTTTGTATCATCCAAAATAAAAGTAAAAGAGGTTACAAAATCACTGAAAGCCATGAAGCTGAATGTTGGCGAGATGCATTCGGATCTCGACCAGGCGCAGCGCGATCATATCATGCACGAATTTAAAAATAGAAGAATTAATATCCTTGTGGCAACGGATATAGTAGCCAGAGGAATTGATATTGATGATATCCGTTCTGTTATCAATTATGATGTGCCTCACGACAGTGAAGATTATGTACACAGGATAGGGCGTACCGCTCGTGCGAATAATGATGGAGTTGCCATAACTTTCGTGAACGAAAAAGAACAAATCAGGTTTAAGAACATCGAAAATTTTCTGGGAAAGGAAATATATAGAATTCCTATTCCTGCTGCATTAGGAGAACAGCTGGAATACAGACCGAGAGCACCCCGGTCGGGAAAGAAAATGCCGACAAGGAAAAAGTACAATGGCCCTAAAAGAAATAACTTTAAATCACGGAAATCTTAAAATGGGTTGATAGAGTTAATAGAGTTGGGCAAAGTCTTTATTCATGGTGATAAGGTCCGCCATTTAATATAGTCATTGCCCTGTACAATTGTTCAACAAATATAAGTCGCACCATTTGATGCGAAAACGTCATTTTCGATAACGATATCTTTTCGTGCGCTGTTTGATAAACCTTTTGCGAAAACCCATAAGGCCCGCCAATAACGAAAATCAGCCTTTTATTAACCGTTGATAGTTTCCTTTCCATCCACGAAGCGAAATCAACAGAACGAAATTCTTTTCCGCCTTCATCTAGTAATACAACCACATCTCCCGGTTGCAAAGCCTTGCAGATAAGATCCCCTTCTTTTTCCTTTTGCTGTTCGGCAGAAAGGCTTTTAGTGTTTTTTAGTTCCGGGATAAGCTCCATATCAAAAGAAATAAAATGTTTTGTGCGTTGAATATAATCATCAATAGCAGTTATATAATGCTTTTCAACGGTTCGGCCAACGGCTAATAGTACAGTTTTCATTTCGCAAAAATATATATTTTTATCAAGTCTGTAACAATGAAGAGGGCGTTTCCGTCATATTTATAGTAAAGTTTATTAATTATAAGGCGAAGATTCTTACCTTTGCATAACTAATAGTATATAAACAATGGAAAAAAAGTTACTATTGTTCATAATCGGTATGCTGTTTACTACCATAATGACGTTTGCTCAAAACAAACCTAAAGAGGTAGTAGATGCCTTTAAGAAGGGAAGTTCAACAGAACTTGCCGCTTATCTGGGAGACAAGGTAGACTTGTCAATTCAGAACCGTTCGCGCAATGCAGATAAACGAACAACGACAAACACACTTGAAACTTTCTTTAGTCAAAACAAAGTGAAATCCTTCAATGTGAACCATGAAGGCACAAAAGGAGAATCGAGTTTCTTTGTAGGAACACTGGTTACAGAAACCGGAGAATTCCGGGTAAACTGTTATTTTAAACGTATTGATAATAAATATTTAATTCACCAGATAAGAATAGATAAAACAAATGAATGATTTGATAGACAGGTTGATAGATTTGGCTTTTGCCGAAGATATTGGTGATGGAGATCACACAACCCTTTCGAGTATCCCCCCCACAGCAATGGGAAAATCAAAGTTACTTATCAAAGAATCCGGTGTGCTGGCCGGTGTTGAAATAGCGAAAGAAATATTCCATCGTTTCGATCCGGAAATGAAGGTGGAAGTTTTTATTCAGGATGGAGCCGAGGTTAACCCCGGAGATATCGTAATGATTGTAGAAGGAAAAGTTCAATCCTTGCTGCAAACAGAACGGTTAATGCTGAATGTAATGCAGCGAATGAGTGGTATTGCCACCATGACGCGCAAATATGTTAAGCAACTTGAAGGAACCAATACCCGCGTGTTGGATACTCGCAAAACTACTCCGGGTATGAGAATGCTCGAAAAAGAAGCAGTTAAAATAGGGGGTGGCGTTAATCATCGCATTGGTTTATTCGATATGATTCTTTTAAAGGATAATCATATTGATTTTGCCGGTGGTATTGATAAAGCTATTTCAGGGGCAAAGAATTACCTAAAAGAAAAAGGTAAAGACTTGAAGATTGAAATTGAGGTTCGTAACTTCAACGAGCTAAAGCAGGTACTCGAGATGGGGGGAGTGGATCGTATTATGCTGGATAACTTCACACCCGAAGACACAAAAAAAGCTGTTGAAATGATTGGTGGACGTTACGAAACAGAATCATCCGGTGGAATTACTTTTAATACACTCCGTGATTATGCCGAAACAGGTGTCGACTTTATATCCGTAGGAGCCCTTACCCATTCGGTAAAAGGTTTGGATATGAGTTTTAAAGCCGTTTGATTACCATTTGTTAGCACACAGAGACACAGAGGCACAGAGAAAAAGAATAAACTCTGTGCCTCTGTGTCTCTGTGTGCTAATAAATAGTTCCCTTTTAACTTTCTTTTATATTTCCTTTTGCAGCATTGCGCAAAAGGCAACGTCTAACCAATGAACGAGGCAAAAATACGTTCGGATAAAATAGCATTTCAATTGGAAAACGAGATAGAATTGATTAAAGGCTGTCGTGCAGGAGAAAATTCGGCCCGAAAGCAGCTTTATACTCTCTACTCCAACCAAATGTTGGCGATTTGCTATCGTTACACCGGCGATATGGATGCGGCGCACGATGTTTTACACGATGGATTTATCAAGATTTTCACCCATTTTTCTTTTCGTGGAGATTCTTCGTTAAGTACTTGGATTACCAAGGTAATGATTACCCAATCACTTGATTACCTGCGTAAACAGAAGCGAATTAATAAGGTGATGGCTTACGAAGAAGAATACCCCGAAGTGGTAGATGGGTCATTGGCCGAAAATTATGATAAGATATCAGAAGAGCAATTGCTGGTTTTTATTGCTGAGCTTCCTGAAGGATGCCGTACGGTTTTCAACCTTTTTGTACTGGAAGGAAAATCACACAAGGAAATAGCAGAGTTATTGCACATCAAAGAACATTCATCAACATCGCAGTTGCATCGCGCCAAAAGTTTATTAATAAAGAAGATTAACGAATATATAAAATATGAAGAAAGAAAATGATGAATTGTTTAACTTGTTTCGTTCGCGGTTAGAACATGTCGAGGCTGAAATAAGGAACGATTTCTGGAAGCAACTGGAAAATGATATCCCGGTTGTTATCCGAAACCGAAGACGATTAACCATCCAACGCTTTTCGGCTGCTGCTTCGGTCTTACTCATATTAGCCGGTGTATCGGCCGCATTCTGGCATTTCTCACCAAAAGATGAGATTGCCGATGCATTTCAAAAAATGGAAGTGGCGAACGTGCCCAAAGGAGTTAAGAAGAACGATGGTATAAAGGAAGAACTTCCTTCAATACATGCCGGCGTTACAAAACCGGCAGAAACAATATCAATGCCTCAACCTGTAGAGCCTGTATTTGAAGATATAGATGATGAATCTTTCTCTTTCTCATTTTCAATGTCTTTAACAGTAACCGAACAAGCGGGCGAAACAAACCGGCAGTTAAATAATGGTAACAGACTGGTTGGCGGAATGGATGATCAGAACAATAATTCGGAAGAACCATTTCGGGAAACAACAACACCCAAGCAGGCAAAGAAAACCGGAAAGAACTCATGGTCGGTAGGTGCCTTCGCATCGGCTAATCTTATCAATGGAAAAGAATCGAAAAGCGGATTGCAAAGGTTTAGTGATGATTTTGCATCAGAAGAAGATTACGCCAATTACACGAAGGTAGCAGAGAATCTATCTTCTCAAAACCCACAAACAAAAGTTAAACATAAACTTCCTATATCGGCAGGATTATCAATAAAAAAACAATTAACCGATAAGTTTTCTTTAGAATCGGGCGTAGTCTATACCCAACTAAACTCCGAACTTACCGGAGGCAAAGAGGATACTTATTATCAGCAGGATCAAACATTACATTATCTGGGTATTCCTTTAAAAGCTAATTATACTTTTTTCGATAGTAAACATTTTGATTTGTATGCTTCGGCGGGAGGTATGGTAGAGAAAAGTATTTCGGGTACTATAAAAACCGATTATTATGATGCAGGTAAACATACGCACTTTAGCAAACAATCGCTTAGTGTGGATCCGTTGCAGCTTTCACTAATGGCTGCGTTGGGAGTTCAGTACAAATTTAATGAGCGTCTCTCCGTTTATGCGGAACCCGGGCTGGCGTATTATTTCGATGATGGCAGTTCGGTAAGTACAATTCGCAAGGAAAAGCCCCTTAATTTCAATGTGCTCTGTGGAGTAAGGATGACTTATTAAATCTTAAAAGAAGGCTCAGCGCCTGAACATTATGAAAAAAACACACTTATTATTATGGAGTATGTTGTTGCTCTTTGTAGTAACAAGTTGTACGGAAGAAACTGTGGATTATTACAATCCCGAAGTTAAAATATTTGTGAAGCAGTTAAAGGCAGGAACATATAATACGAAAAATGAAAAAGGAACAGTAGTTGTACCGTTATTCAATTACAGACATATCCCGGAATTACTTAAGTTTGCCGATGATATGACAGAAATTCCTTCCTTCCCATTACCCAGTATACCTTCGCAGTACGGTGGTAAACCCCGTTTGGGCGAATGTGTTTTGTGGGTAATCGAAACAATTCGTATTGGGCAGCCCGCTTCGATGGGGTGCAAACTCGTTCATAAGGATGCGTTGAATTATGAAGGGATTTATTTCCTGACAAGCGAGCAAGTGCTTGAGGCCGCTTTATTGTACCGTGAATGGTGGAGAAAGATTGATATTCAGGATTCCAATAGCTTATTGCGCTATTGGCCATTTGATCCACTGGCGGAGAGTAATTACCGCTGGTGGTAGTTTTATTTTATGTTAATGGATAAACGCCTAAACCTTTTCTTTTTTTTGTGCGTGGTTGCTGCAACCGCACACGCTCAGTTGAATAAGGAAGATTCATTAAGCCTGCGGCGTATGCTGGAGGGTGATGGTGAAATCAGAATCAATCCTAACGTTGTGAAGCAAATCGATTTCGGCTCTTTTGTTGGCCAACCTATGATGCCAACAGATAAACCGGCATCAAGATATGACGAAACGATGCCAAATACACTCCAAAAGGGCAAAGTTATATTAACCCTTCAACCCTATAATGGCCTCACTAAATTCAATTATGATCCTATTTACCGAATTAAAACAACGGTGGGACCTGATACCTGGAGAAATGATTCGTTGCCGAGAGCAATATATCTTCGGTGGTACACAAACTGGGCAGATCATCCATTTGCAGGAGGCAGCAGAAAATCTCTTGATGAAATCGAATATTCGGGCTTGCGCTATAATCCAATAGGAGAACGAGCAAACAATCAGCCTGTAGGCACATGGCAGCCAACATCAAGTGCCGATAGAGTTAATACGCATATGGGTGGGGTTACTGTTGGAGGACTTGATTTCAATAGAATTTTCACTAAAGAATTCTGGAATCCATCCATTGATAAAAGAAGGCAGAGAACGCTGGAAGTTCTTAAAAGCTATGGCGACTCTACTACCGTAGGAATCAATGAGGAAATAAGAAAAACAGAAGTTCCGGAACGGTAATTATCGCTTTTCGGACATTAATAGATATAAACATGAACAGAATCACTTCTTTATTCAACATCAAATATCCTATAATTCAAGGTGGAATGGTTTGGTGCAGTGGCTGGAAACTTGCTTCGGCAGTGAGTAATGCAGGAGGTTTGGGCTTGCTGGGCGCCGGCTCAATGCATCCGGAAGTATTACGAGAACATATAAGAAAGTGCAAAGTGGCAACAAACAATCCCTTCGGAGTAAACATTCCTTTGATGTATCCTCAGATTGAAGAGATCATGAATATTGTTGTTGAAGAAGGTGTAAAGATTGTATTTACTTCAGCCGGAAATCCCAAAACTTGGACATCCCGGTTAAAGGAAAAAGGAATAACAGTTGCTCATGTGGTTTCGTCTTCTAAATTTGCTGTTAAATGCCAAGAAGCAGGAGTTGATGCTGTTGTAGCCGAAGGGTTTGAAGCCGGAGGCCATAACGGAAGAGAAGAGACAACTACCTTATGCTTAATTCCGGCCGTGCGTTGTGCAACTTCGCTTCCTTTAATTGCGGCCGGTGGAATAGCAAGCGGAGCTGCAATTATGGCTACTTTTGCCCTCGGTGCCGAAGGTGTTCAGATAGGAACCCGTTTTGCATTAACGGTTGAAAGTTCGGCCAGTGAGACATTTAAACAATACTGTTTGAGGCTTAACGAAGGCGATACAAAATTATTATTAAAGAAATTGGCTCCAACACGTTTAGTTAAAAATCATTTTCGTACTGCTGTAGAAGAGGCAGAAAATCGTGGTGCCACACCAGAAGAGTTGCGTATATTATTAGGTAGAGGCCGTGCTAAAAAAGGAATATTTGAAGGCGACCTGGAAGAGGGAGAACTGGAAATAGGCCAGGTTGCATCATTGTTAAGTGAACTTCAAACCGTAGATGAAGTAATGAAAGAATTGATTCAACAAAGTTCCATGCCGCTCTGAACAAACCATGCGGCATCCTTATCCCTGTAGATTATAGTCGTAAGGCTTGTACTTTAACTCCCTTTAACTCCCTTTGACCTTTTACTACCTGTATTAAAATTGTACATTTGCATTAATTCCATAATCGAAGAAGCAAATGAAAAAACATATATTTCCCTTTTTTCTTTTAATTACTTTATGCTTGAATGCCCAAACCGGCTCTAAGCCGGGATTTCGGGTTCCTTTTGACTTTCCCATCTATTTAAGCGGTAATTTTGGTGAGCTTCGGGCTAACCATTTTCATGCCGGATTAGATTTTAAAACACAAGGAGCTACAGGTAAGCGAGTTTTAGCGTTGGGGAATGGATATATATCACACATTCGCGTTACTCATGGTTCGGGCTATGTACTTGAAGTAGTTTATGATGACGGCTATACAGCAATTTATCGTCACGATCAGGGATTTGTAGGCGAAATAGCCCGTAGAGTAGAAGAATTGCAATATAAAAATGAAAGCTGGGAAGTAGATATTAAGCCCGAACCACATGAATATCCTGTAAGAGCCGGTCAACACCTTAGCTGGAGCGGTAACATGGGCTATTCGTTTGGCCCACATCTTCATCTGGAACTTCGTGAAACTAAAACAGGGGATTATATTGATCCCTTACCTTTCTTCAAATCAGAAATAAAAGATACAAGGGCTCCCGAAGTATTGGGATTTATGCTTTTCCCGCAAATAGGAGAGGGGGTTGTGAATGGTGATAGTACTCCAAAAGTATTTCAAACCACAAAGAAAGATACGATAAAAGCCTGGGGAATTATTGGCGCGGGCATCCGTGCATACGATTATATGAACGAAACGACAAACCGGTACGGAGTGTATTTGGTAATGCTTATTGTTGATGGTGAAGAAGTATTTCAGAGTACGGTTGACCGCTTTTCTTCTTCCGAAGACCGGATGATTAATTCATGGACCGAGGGGCAATATATGAAATCTTTCATTGATCCGGGCAATACACTTAGAATGCTGAAAGCAAAGAGCTCAAGCCGGGGATTAATTAAAATTGATCAGGAAAAGGACTATCATTTCCTTTATATTCTTAAAGATGTTTATGGAAATACCACCCGATTTAATTTTGTTGTTAAAGGTGAAAGAGCACCAATTCCACCTCCTTTCCCTAAAGATAAGTATTATTTTGCGTGGAATAGAATCAACTATTTATATGAGCCGGGTATGGCGCTGATTGTTCCTCAGAAGATGTTATATAAAGATGTGTATCTCAATTATAATGCGCAGATAGATTCCGGAGCGGTCTCTTATGTTCATCAGTTAAATGATGAAAAAATACCTTTACATGGATACAGCGAATTACGCATTGGGGTAAGAAATATGCCTGTAGCCGATACCACTAAATATTATATTGCGCGTATTACCGATAAAGGTAAACTTGCAAGTGTGGGTGGCACGTACGAAAAAGGCTATATAAAAGCCCGTATACGCGAATTGGCTACTTATACGGTTGCCGTTGATACCGTTCCACCCAAAATAGAACCGATTGGTAAAAACAACTGGGCAAAGAACAGGCAGATAATTTATAAGATAGACGAAGAAGAAACCGGAATTAAGTCGTACCGTGGAACCATTGATGGTCAATATGCGCTTTTCTATCTTCGGATAATTAACGATCGTTTGGTTTGTAATCTTAACCCCAATAGAATTAAAAAAGGAATTACACACGAGGTGGAGGTTACCGTAGTAGATAATTGTGGTAATCAAACAACGGTAAAAGATAAATTTGTATGGTAAACAAGATAAAACAACAGTAATTAAATTATGACGAAAAGATTTTTTCTATGTGCTGCCTCAATAGTTGTGGCTTTGGCGAATGGTTTCGCCTGTACTAACCTTATTGTCGGGAAAAACGCATCAACTGACGGTTCTACAATTGTTTCTTACTCTGCGGATTCATATGGACTGTTCGGTCAACTTTATCATTATCCGGCTGCTAAGCACGAAAAAGGTGCTATGCGAGCTGTTTACGAATGGGATACAGGGAAATATCTGGGACAAATTGAAGAGGCCCGTCAAACCTATAACGTAATCGGAAATATAAATGAATATCAACTAACCATTGCCGAAACAACATTTGGAGGAAGAGAAGAATTGGTTGATCCTACCGGTATTATTGATTATGGCAGTTTAATATACATTGCTTTACAACGTGCCCGTAATGCCCGTGAGGCGATTAAAGTAATGACTAACCTGGTTCAGGAATATGGTTATTACAGTAGTGGCGAATCATTTACGATAGCAGATCCGAATGAAATCTGGATATTGGAAATGATTGGTAAAGGTAGGGGCATACGTGGAGCCGTATGGGTAGCAGTTCGTATCCCCGATGATTGTGTGTCTGCTCATGCAAATCAGGCTCGTATCCAAACTTTTGATACGGATGATAAACAGAACTGCATGGCTTCACCGGATGTTATTTCTTTCGCTCGTGAAAAAGGATATTTCAATGGTGTAAATAAAGATTTTAGTTTTGCCAAAGCATATAATCCACTCGATTTTGGCGGTCGTCGTTATTGTGAAGCCCGTGTGTGGAGCTACCTCAATATGTTTACCGATATGGGAAATGAATATCTTCCGTATGTTCTGGGAGAAACAGATCAACCAATGCCATTGTATTGGAAAGCCAACCGTAAGCTTTCTGTGCAGGATATTCAAAATGCCATGCGCGATCATTACGAAGGAACTCCATTAGATATCACAAATGATATCGGCGCAGGACCCTATAAAACTCCTTATCGGCTTTCTCCGTTAAGTTTTAAGGTTGATGATGAAGAATATTTCAACGAACGTCCTATCTCAACTCAGCAAGCGGGTTGGGTATTTGTATCTCAAATGCGTTCTAATTTAGAAGATGCTATTGGTGGTGTACTCTGGTTTGGTCTTGATGATCCTAATATGTGTGCTTTTACACCGGTTTATTGCTGTACAAATAAAGTTCCTGATAGCTATGGCGCTAACGGTGCGGATTACATTACTTTCTCATGGGAGAGTGGTTTCTGGATCTATAACTGGGTGGCAAATATGGTTTATCCCCGATACAGCTTAATGATTGATGATTTAAGAACAGTTCAACAAAGTCTTGAAAAATCATTCTTTGATATGCAAGGAGCCATAGAATCTGCTGCAACCAAAATGTACCAAACTAATCCTGCCGCAGCTAAAGAGTTTCTTACTAATTATACCAATATAATGGCGGATAATACCATAGCATCCTGGAAGAAACTAGGTGAATATCTTATTGTTAAGTACAATGATGGAGTTGTGAAACGTGAAAAAGATGGTAAGTTCGAACGCAATGATATTGGTCAACCGGCTTCGGTTATTCGTCCAGGGCTTCCACAAGAATTCCTTAAAGAATACGTAAAACAAACGGGAGATAGGTATAAAGTGAAGAAGTAATTGCTCTTTATTTTTAGGAAATACCGGCGGATTCCTTACATTTGTACTGTTTAAGATGTATTTTTAATAATA
>DAIMFE010000065.1:0-19256 GCA_036724805.1 Bacteroides sp. | reverse complement strand
GCACCTCCTCCAAAGGAGGATACGATGCCGCAGGATATCTTCCTTTGGAGGAGGTGCCCGAAGGGCGGAGGAGGACGGTTTAAATAAACCAACTCTAACCTATGCGGAACCTCCTTTTTATTCTTATCCTTACCAGCTCCCTATGTTACCCACAGGGACCCCTACCCTTCCGCATTATGTTCTACAATGTAGAAAACCTATTCGACACAGAGAAAGATTCCTGCAAACAAGATGATGAATTTCTTCCCAAATCCATTCGCGCATGGCATTATGGGAGATATAAAAAGAAACTTACCAACATATCTCGTGTAATTACAGCCACCGGAGAATGGTCTGCCCCTGCCATTGTAGGCCTTTGCGAAGTTGAAAACAATCGGGTATTGCGTGACCTAACCCAATACTCACCTCTAAAACAACATGGCTATCGTTACGTTATGACCGACTCTCCCGATACCCGGGGAATTGACGTTGCACTGCTTTACCAGCGCGACCAGTTTAAGCTTCTCGAATACCAATCCCTTCGAATCAATCTTAACAAGCGCCGCACTACCAGAGATATTCTTCATGTAGTCGGGGTTATCAGTACCCTCGATACCCTTGATATATTTGTTGCCCATTTTCCTTCCCGCTCACAAGGGCAGAAAGAAACAGAGCCAAACCGTTTAAAGGCAGCCTCTATCCTTCGTTCAGCAGTTGATAGCTTGTGCAGCATTCGTAAAGAGCCTCGGATTATAATTATGGGTGACCTGAATGATTATCCAAAAAACAAATCCGTTTCCAAAGTTTTGAATGCGAAGGCTCCAATCAATGATATTTCAAATAATCAACTTTATCATCTACTGGCAAATAAAGCCACTAAAACAAATTATGGCACTTACTGGTATCAGGGAGAATGGGAATTGCTTGATCATCTCATCGTATCCGGTCTCCTTCTTAACACCTCAGCCACTGTATACACCAGTACCGATTATGCTCATATCTTTAAACTACCTTTTTTATTGATCTCCGATGATAAGTACGGCGGTAAACGTCCGTATCGCACCTACCATGGGATGAAATATGAAGGAGGATACAGTGATCATTTACCTGTGTATTTTGATTTATTGTTTGCTTTGCCGGCGCATGCTCAATAATAAATGATAATTGGGTACATGAGATTACTTTGGAATCTATAAGCCTCTTTTCCTCTCTCAGATAGAGCTTGAACCTTTTTTGTCAATATTTAAACCTTCCGGATAGCAATACTCCGTAATATTGCCATCAGAAAATTTGATGTAGTAATTTAAAGAATACGTAAATGAAAAAATGCTTTCTTTTTTAAATACCAATAAATATGAAAATAACAATAGCAAATACCGAAAAAGAGTTTGATCAGATTGCTGCCTGGCGAATAATTGCAGAGATATTAAATAATTTCAAAGCCGTTATCGGTTTATCTACAGGTAGAACAACAAAGAACCTGCATAACCTTGTAGCAGAAATACATTCCCGTTTTCCTTTTGATGTATCCAATGTCACCTTCTTCGGATTGGATGAAATCACAAATATCCCTCGCGAATTTCCGGGAGCATGTTACACCATGATTAAAACAGAAATGCTTGATAAGATTGGGGTTAAAGAGAAAAACTTCATCATGCCACCTACTTATTCCGATGATTTTGATAAGACATGTATGGAGTTTCAAGGTGCAATAGAAAACCGAGGCGGTATTGACCTTCAGATTTTAGGTCTGGGCGAAAACGGACATTTGGGGTTTAATCAACCCGGTTCACCTTTTGAAGGTGAAACATGGGTAAGCCGCATGGATGAAAAACTGGAAGAACGAATAAGGAAAGAAACCAATACCCCACCGGGCATTAACTTAGGTGGACTTACATTGGGGATAAAGAACATTATGCAGGCACGCAAAATTGTTCTGGTAGCAAAAGGTGAAAGCAAAGCAGAGATTGTGAAACAAATGCTGGAAGGACCTATCACTACCGATGTTCCTGCATCTGTATTGCAACTTCATCCCAATTGTGAGTTCTTGTTAGATATTCATTCAGCTAAAAATTTAACTCAACATTGATCCCTAAAAATATTTTAGGACAATTTTCAGGAGGTTATCAAGGCTCCCGTTCGCAAGATCTTGCCTTTAGGTTGTCTGGCACATGTTCGATGTAAATTTGAAATCGCTTTCTCGACTTTCCCTCAAGCGCAGAAATCTGTTAAAGTAGAAATAAAAAAGAAAGGGTGCATCCATTGTCCAGACACCCCCTTTCAAGCCTTATAGCAATCAAATATTTCTTATTCCAATCTTCTCAAGCGATACAATAACTGCTGTATTGCCTCTTGATAATCATCAATAATTGCTGTAGAAAAATCTTTTTCAAATAAATCTCTTTTCTGGTCTACATACTCAAAGAATTCTTCCGAATGCTGAACAATATTTGTTGGAGTTGGAGTTTGTGGCAATGTTATCTTCATCGGACCATAAGCCGAGTATGAAGTTTCAACAATACGATCGAGTGGATCCGACAAACCATCAATCGCCTGGTCTAGTGCCATATGCTCTGCATAACTACCTTTACCGCTCACGTGCCAGTGATAAAGTTTCAAACTAATATTAAAAGAATACATTCTTCCAAAGAGTTCACCCATTTGAGTGAGATTACCTTCCGACGGTTTTGTTTTAGTATCACCTTTCATAATAATATGTTTTTAATAATGAAGTATGTAAGATTACTTACTTGCGGTAAGTGTATTCAATTAACAACCTCCACTAAAAAATAGTTTACTAAAATAAAATAAAAAAAATGAAAAGAATAGCAAGTAAAAACATTGAAACGTTCATTGTGGCTTCCCAATGTGGCGATTGCGTAGGTACATTATTGAGGTAAGAAAGGAAATACTCGATAGGCCTGCTGCAGATCAATCATTTGTGAAATTTATTTTATAACTTCGTGGCTTTTATAGAAATAGTTGAACGAAAAATGGAAAAAACACATCTTCAAATGCTCAAAACCAATAAAAACGATGAGATTGTCCCTTTTTTAGAATCTGCTCAGAAGAGGCAGCCTCTCATTCGTAAAAACAATGAAATACCTCAATTGGAGACCTTCGAAGACTTTCTCTCCTTCGCCAAGCAAGTTTTTGATAACAATGAACCCTGGCACATTTTTATGCTACCTGTTTATGTACTACGTTTCCATAGCTCATTAACAGATGAGCAAATAACACAATTGGAATCTGTTTTCGAACAAGCCTCCAAGTGTATTGATAAGTGGAACTTTAAAATAGGTCTCACCGACCGCGCTTTTGCTGCTTATTTTTTAAGCTATGGTCAATTACTGAATAAAAAAAATCCCGAATCTTCTAACCCACTAAAGGATATTGTCACTAATATAGAGATTTATCCATTTTATTATATCCCGTTGAAAACATTGGATAGCTTAAAAGAAGGTATCCCGATGGACTTACTATCTACCCCTACTCATACCCCATTATGGATTGATCCGGAAATTTTGGTAAGGCGTTTAATTAAATACCAACAACAAAACAAAGAACCATATGGGTTAGACATTCAATTGGCGATTCTTCGTTGTGCTCTTGATGATACTAAGGAAGCCCTGGAAATAGCCAAACAGGAGCTTAATGGCGAATTACGCGAACTTTTTATTTATCTTTTCAGCAATGAAATCGAACTACCTGCCAAGGTGGATCATCCTGTATGGTGGATATGTGCAGAGATACAAAAATATCCGCGTACTATACCTGTAAAGGCTAAAGAATGGGGCATTGAGATGCCTTCATCGGAATTTCTGACAGGAGATTTCAAATGGGCCATTGAAGACAATGGTTATGGAATCTATATGCTTAAAGTAAAGCTACCTATTTACAATATAAAAAGTCATTCAGAGAATACTTTTCTTCCCTATTATTACTATAGTATGTACCGCAGCCGCAATATATGGCCAGGTGATATACAACGGATTATTTCTTCTATTCCTCATAACCCCGATACAGTTATTGCCCAGTTTATAAATCGCATCTGCAACTATAACTCTATGGATCCATACGAAAAATCAGGCATGATTAATGGACTTATTGCTTTAGCGAATCTTCGGCTACCTCTATCATGCATGGGGTATTTACTGGTTGCTTTATCTATGTTTGCCCCCGATAAAGAAATAAAAGATTATGGTGCGTCACTTTGGAAGGATCAGGTACAAACAGGGTTATTAGACACCCAATATTTAGCCGAAACAATGGCTAAATTGCTGCATGCTAAATGGTTGCCATTAAAACACTTTATCGATTTAATTGAAACTAACATGATAAATATAAGCAATTTACATAATGAAGCACTTGAAGAATTAATTGCTGCATTTCTTAATGCAATAGGACAGAAAAAATTAACCAACCTAAAAAAATTACACGAGATATATACCGCTTTGCAAGCAGTAAATAAGAAATAAAAAACGCACGTTGCATTTCTCCCAACAGCACGTTGCATTTGAGTAAACAGCACGTTGCATTTGAGAAAATGCAACGTGCATTTGAAGCAAAACAACGTTGCATTTGGTTGGGTACAAACCGGGCAAATGTAACTTTCCCCTTGTTTATTAAAAACAATACTTTACTCCAATTTGTAATGTGAAGGTAGTGTTGTATTGCGGTTGCTTAGTATGCTTCATATAATCCTTGGTTGTGGAGGTTAGCGCATAGTAGCAACGGCCTTCCGCTTCCAGCTCGATATGGGGGTGGATGCGGTAGCACACGCCTACGCCGCCCACCAGTCCGGCATCGAAGCGGTTATCACGTTTGGAGTTGAATGCATACTGACGGTTGTAAGGCTCAAAGACAAACGATTCATTGCCGGCTAACAAATCATCCATCAAATTATCCCAAGTTCTTTCTGTACCCTTCACCCGGCTATCCACCCAATAGCCCATGTAACCACCGGCATGAAGGAAGCCGCGTAACTTTTCACCACCGAACGAGAAACGTGCCATCACAGGCAGCGAGAGGTAATGGTCGCGGCGGTCGCGATAGCCTTGGTCATAGGCGCGTTGCATCGAGTATCCCTTTTGCAGGTAGCTGAGGTCGGCACGTACCGCCAGCCAGTCCAAGATACCGTATTCCACGGGAATGCCAACAGTCAGCCCGCCGCGTCCATCGAAGTTGAAGTCGTATGCATATTGGGTATCGATGCTGTAGTGGTTGTAAGCATAACCGGCGTTCACTCCCACCTTCCACTGTGCTGCTGCCCGGTTGGGCAGCAGGCAACCTGCTAGAAGCAGCAGGCAGGTTACTATCCATTTGTTTTGTTTCATATTTTTTTATTTATTTTCATGTCTTCATCCTGTTATAGTCTCATTTCTTGCCATGTAGGAAGTCGATGGCGTATTCCAGCTGGTTGTCTATGTACTGGCCGGTAAGTTGTTCCACATCCAGTGGCACTGTGATGTCAGGTATTATTCCTTTGCCTTCCAGTATCTCGCCTTCGGATGTACGCGACATCGATGTACTGGTATAGACATAGTAGCTTACATTATCGCAAACGGGGTCGCCAAACTGCCCGGAGAAGGAGAAGTGTGTTTCAGCGGTCAAGGGACCATGACCTCCGAACGTGCGTGCGCCTATCACCGTGGCGTATGGTAACTTTTTGACCGCCTCCGCTGTCATTTCCGACATGCTGACCGACCAACTGTCGGCCAGTACTACCACCCGGCGGTCACCAATGCAGTCGGTATCGGGCAGTGGTTCCTCCATCCCGAGCAACTCGCCTAATTGCCGTTGTGTGGTGACTTGCGCCCGGAATGGAACCCATTCGCCGTAGTCCAGCCGTCCCAGTCCCATCTTGGTTCTTGTGTCGAACACGTGTACATCTTCCTTCAGCAGTGGTCCCAGTATGGTTAACATGTCCAACAAATAGCCTCCCCCGTTGCTGCGCACATCAACGATGACTCCCTTGATGTCTGGGTTGAACAAGAGTTGGTTGGCGTATTCGCGATAGACCGCGGTGGCAGCCTGCGCCATTGCCTCGCCCGAGCTATTCTGGTTTAACAACTGCGTGATAACTCCGAAGTTGCTGATTCTCAAGTAGAGGATGTCGTTATCGATCACGTAAGTGAACATGTGATCCAGATCGGGATTGGGGTTATCATCAACGAACTCATAGTCGCACGTGATGCGTCCCGCCCCCTTCAGTTTGTCACGATATACCTGAAAGCCTTCGCGGGGCATCTGCAGCTGGAAGTCTTCCCGTTTCGTTACCTCCATATCGCCAGGTAGGACAAAGATGAACTCCTCCGGATCTTCGGGACTTGCCTTCACATTCCTCAACTGAACGGCCATGTGGTGGTCGATCAGCGAACCGCATATCTCTTCGTACAGTTTCTGCAAATCGGCGGTAGGAACCGTTTCCTGCTTGTCCAGCTCCACGAAGCGTGGGCGATATTGGGTGTAGATGGCATCCCAGTCGGTAGGGTCTATCTCCCAGAACACATAGTTCTGGTTGATTCCGTTCCAGACTGCTTCAAACTGTTCGGTCAGGGACTTGTCGGCGGTGAGTATGCCGGGTTGTATCACATCGTCTGCCTCATCGCGACAGGCGGTCAACAAGGTCAACAGGGTGACCAGTATCCATACATTTACTCTAATTCTTCTCATTGCTGTTTTGTTTATTTACTTCTTTTCCATTCAAATTGTTTTTCGGTGTTTGCGGAGCGTCCGAATCAAGCGCATAGGAGTTTTGCTTCCACCAATCTGCATCAAAGAACTGTTTCATCGTTTAACTATCCGTTTACTCGATTACGATTTTGAATTTCATGTCAGCACAAGCGGGATTGTATGTTTTGTCGTTGTACTTCCAAGGCTGGCTGCAACGCTGTACGTAGTAGTATGTGCCTGGAGCATAGCTATATTGGGCATCTCCCGCCAGGCTCACGCTACATTTGGTGTTGCCTTCGGCATCCGTGCTAAACAGGGTCACGATGAAAGGTGCGTCATCCACCGGTTCTCCGTTTTCGTTCTGCAAACCGAGTTCTTCCGCAGTGAATACATTATTTTCCAATATACCTATGTGCCTGAGTTTATAGGTCACATCAATGTCAAAGTCTTTTTTGAAATCAGGGTTGGTCAAGTTGGCTTGCGATAGGGTCAGCGCATCGTCTTCCACAGTTGTCTGCGGTGCGCAAGCGGCAACTGTCAGCGGCAGGCTGGCTACGCGGTTGTTTTTGGATGTCAGCAGCACGTTGAAGTTTAACGGACTGTATGTCGGGATGGCTTTCTGTACCTCTTCCAGTTTTTCGGGGTTTACCTTCAGCATAAAACCGATTTCGTCCACCATGGAAATCATGATGAAGTGGCCGGCTCCTATCTGATGAGATACAGCTCCGTCAACCACCTTGATATTTTTACTCTCAATCAGGGCGAGGTCTTCTTGGTTTTGAGCTGCGATGATTACCGGCAGACCGGTTGCATACAAGTTCTCCTTGTCGGCACTGTAGTAGTTGAATCCTTTGGGATTGGCAAGAGTGAACTTGTTTTCGATGGCATACGGGTCGATTACGGTAAGCACAACCTCACTGGTAGCTCCGCTACTCTGGCTAACAGATAGGGTGATTGTGTTCTCCTGCTTGATCTGTGCAAAGTTGGTTACCTTGGCATTCAACAGCCATTTGCCCCCTCCTTTAGAGGTGAAACCTTTCGCTTCGAACGCTCCGTTTTCTCCTACGATCTTCACATCATCCACTTGAGCGTTTTCTGGAATCACTTCAAATTCCAAGGCAACATCGCCCGCTTCATTCAGTTCGTAAGCAGATGCGCTCGGTTGTACGGCTTCAATTACTGCCGGTGCATCATCATCACTACACGATGACATGGCGCAACAGATACAACCTGCCATCAACAAGGCAGATACACTTCTCCATAAATTACTTGTTCTCATTTTGATTCTTTTTTTTTGATTAATTTTTGTTTTACTTCTTGTTATTTTATTGCTTTCACATCATTTTTGCATATTAACCGATCACTAAAAAAAGAATAGACACCACCACAATTACCAAGGAGATGATTGTGGCAACTATTTGAATAATGGACACAATAATATCTGTGTTTATAGAAAAGAAATATTTGAAAGGTAACCAACTCCGTTTCATAATGACCCGGGATGTTTTTTTAACTAGGGCAAAAATAAGCGAACTATTCGAGAGTGCATGTCGCAAATTGTCCTAGCATATCTCAAATTGTCTATACATGTTGATATATAACTTGTTATGATGCCTGCTCAATGGGGATGTAAATTAAAAATAGCACGAAAGCTACAAGGTTGAAGAGATGATCTTTTGGCTTAATCAAGACGGTTTATTACTTTTGCCGATGTTTTAAATATAACAAAAATGAAATTGAGTTATTTCTTGACATTCTTCATACTTTTGGTAGTTACCTTTTTTAGTACGAGCGCTACTGTTCCAGACAGCCTGTTGACCGAGCGTACGATTCGTTCTATACATGTGAATCATCCCGACAGTGCCTTACAACTGTTAGACGAAGCCGAAAAGCGCCCTGGTGCACAACAAATCGCTCCTTTTCGGATTGAATTGTTGCGCGCTATGTGCTATGAAATCAAGCACGACCTAACTGCCAAGGAAATTTGTGTGCGCCGTGCATTGCAGAACGACTCAATACGTTTGGTACCGGAACGCCGTCTGTCTTTCATGGAGATGTTGGCAGGAGTATTAGAAACACAAAACAAGTACGAGGAAGGCATTTCCATATGTCAGGAGGCTATCCGTCAAGCACGCGTTTTAGGGTATAAAAAAGAAGAAGCAGCGATACTTTCTACCATGGCGCGTACCCATATAGGTATGAAAAACTATACAAGGGCACAAGAATGCTTTGAACAAGCAGTGGATTTACTGGAAGGAACAGACGATGTACGTGAAATGTCCAGACTCTCTACCCTCTACGGCGAGTACATGACATTCTTCATAAATCAGGAACAGACGGATAAAGCAATCGAAATCGGTTACAAACGTAAAACTGTCATACAACGCATGAGCGAGCAACCCGGCCCTCCTCCGGGATACATCGACCAGCAATACGGATTTCTTTATACCAAAATGGCTGTGTTGCTGCATAAGAATGGAGAAAAAGAAAAGGCTGAGGAAATATACAGAAAATACCAGTCCACCCGCTTTTCACAAACACTTACCGGAAAACAATTCGGTATTCCTTACCTGCTGGATACCGGCCGCTATCAAGATGCGGCATCACTTAACAACGCCTGCATATCTGCCTTTACAAATGATACCATAAGTTATGATTATCTACTCTTGCTCGAATATCGTGCACGGGCTTTCCGTGGAATGAAGCGTTTCGATCTGGCCGATGTTTCCATGCAGCGCTGCTACGTGGTACAGGATAGCATTTATACCCGCGAAAGCAAAAGCAAGGCACAAGAATATGCTTCTAAATTCGAGTTAAAAGAGGAAGAGTTGCTATTGAAAAAATCTCAATCTTTGTCTGAACGGCGTATGCTTTTACTGGCAGGTTCGTGTGTCCTGACAGTTCTACTCTTTATCATCCTTTGGAAGACTTTTGTTAATTTGCAAAAGACAAAGAGACGCAACCATATCGCAGCCAAACAGATAGATGAACTATTGGCGCAACGTGAAGAATTGCGTAAGGTGTTTACACAAACAAGAAATATTCATAAAACAACGAAAGAAATCGAAACTGTTTTTGTAACGACTATTAACGTTTCTTCCTCAGACAGAGATGAACCAGATGTGGCAGCTCCGGAGATAAATAGTGATGAAGATTATGTTAAGTTCATGAAGATGGAAAGCCAACTTGTTGTACAAAAGCTTTTTTTGAAACCCGGATTCGGGCGTGACGATTTGATACGTGTCGCCGGTATCAGTAAGAATGATCTCAGTCCCCTGTTGCGGAGATATGCGGGCTCTGACAATTTCAACGATTATCTGAATGGTCTGAAAATAGAGTATTCCATTAAACTGATGAAAGAAAAACCTTATCTTTCTGTTGACGCGATTGCCGAAGAGGCTAATTTCAATAGTCGTAGCACATTCTATCGAGCTTTCGTAAAGATTTCGGGTATGGCGCCTGCACAATATATGCACACTAAAATTGAGTAATCAGATTTTAAACTTTACTCGGACTTATTCCAAACTGCTTTTTAAAGCAGGTACTGAAATACTTAGGATCGGAAAAACCAACCATAACAGAAACTTCGCCTATGGTATGCTTCCGTGATAAAAGAAGTTCTTTCGATTTATTGAGCCTTATAATTCTCATAAAATCATTCGGGCTCTGATCGGTAAGCGTTTTGAGTTTATTATAAACAGACGTTCTGCTCATTCCAAGAGCCTGACAGAAGTCATTTACAGAATATTCACTGTTGGACAGTTCCTTATCAATTATTCCCATTGCTTTATCCAGAAACTCTTTATCCAACTGACTGCTATAATCAATCTCAGTAGGGTTTG
Source organism: Bacteroides sp. (assembly GCA_036724805.1). Lineage (GTDB taxonomy): Bacteria > Bacteroidota > Bacteroidia > Bacteroidales > Bacteroidaceae > Bacteroides. The sequence goes on along the minus strand of DAIMFE010000065.1, from coordinate 8,760 downwards.
TTTCGGATGAAAGAACAGTTTCCCTTAAATGCTGTCTGTTTTGTAATATATTACGGATACGTACTTTGAGAACAGAAAAGTCAAAAGGCTTGATTATATAATCATTTGCTCCCGATTCCAGTCCGAGGATGATATTCTCTCTTTCGTTTAAAGCAGTGAGCAAAATAACAGGAATATGGCTGGTCTCTACTGATGATTTAAGAATCCTACATAACTCATCTCCTTGAAGCACAGGCATAAGTATATCCGAAATAATAATATCCGGATTTATTTCTCGGGCTGTTTCTAGCGCTTTGCCACCATCTGATACACTGACAACTTCGTATTCGGAAGATAAACTCTCGGTAAGATATTCGCGCATATCTTTATTATCTTCGGCTAATAACAATACGTTTTTAGAAGTTAAGTTGGATTCTGTAGCTGTAGGGTCGAGCTTTGTGTCTGCCCTTAATGTGGTATCAAGATCGTTGGGTTCCATTCGGTGTGCTGAGTGCACCCGATACCCGCCCCTACGCCTGCGTGGAAAGGTTACCGTAAACGTTGTTCCTTTATTTTCAATGCTATTGAATGTAATTTTTCCGTGCTGCTGATTAATCATTTTCCTGGTAATAACCAATCCAATGCCAGAACCGCTTTTATCCGAATTTATAGTATTGCCTGCCCTGTAAAATTGATGAAACAAATTGCTTTGATCTTTCTGTGGTATGCCAATGCCCGTATCTTTTACCTCTATTAACCATTTAGAACGCGAATATCTTACAGAAACAGTGATTGATCCTTCTACCGTGTACTTTAAAGCATTTGATAATAAATTGTCCATGATTTGATTCATCTTATCTTTATCAAACCATACTTTAGGGAGTTCCGGTTCGATATTCAAATATAAATCCAATCCTTTTTGCATAACTGCTAAACGGAAATCAGATATTTTTTCTTCCATATATTGATTGATATCCTGTTCGGTAACAGTAAGTTTTTCGGGATGCATTTCTGTTTTCTGCAAATCCAGTAACTTTGTAACCATAGTGAAAAGTCTTTCCGCATTTTTAGAGGCAACGGAAAGAGCCTTCTTGCTGGCTTCGGGTAAATCTTTTTGCGATTCCAGTTCACTTAATGGAGCTTTTATAAGGGTTATCGGAGTGCGGATATCATGAGCGATATTTATAAACGAACGAATTTTCTCTCTTGTATTGTACTCGTTTATTTTATGTCGGGTAAATTGTATTATAAGGAATACAAGAGCAGCTACTAAGGTTATGTAAATTAATATAGCCAGCGATGAGCCCCAAAAAGGACGGCCAATGATAACTTCAATACTTCTTTCCCCCATTTGGTGTTGATCATATTTATCGATTGCTTTGAGCCTGAAAACATATTTACCGGAAGAAAGATTCATGTAATTTACACTTTCGGTATCATTAGAATGTTCCCATTCGCTGTTAAAGTTTTCCAGTTTGTATTCGTATCTCACCCTATGCGGATGCACAAAATTTATAGCAGAGAAGGATATGGAAAAAGAATTCTGTTCGTATTCAAGTTTAACTGTAGCTGTTTCGTTTATAGCCTGTTGCAACAAGGACCCTTCTACCCCTGCTTTCACCGATTGATACAAAAGTTTGAAATCAGTAAATATCAGCTTTACCGATTGTTCATCTTCAAAATCAAAATAGGGGGAGAAAGTTAAAACTCCCTCTGCTGTGCCAAAGGCAAGGTCTCCATTGGTTAGCTTGATAGCAGCATTGGGGTTAAAGTATCCCCAATCGATATCAAAAAACTCATTCATGCTCATAACTCTGCCTTTCTTTGCATCAAAACAGTAGAGCTCTTTCTCTGTATTGAACCATATACGACCTGTGTTGTCTTCTATCAGACTATTGATTGTATTAGAAATAGGCCCATCGTTAGTATTATATACTTTTGATGTATTGGTAACAGGATTAAATTGAATAAGTCCTTGTCCATCAGTGGCAAGCCAAATATTTCCCGATTCATCCTGCAACAAACAACGAATAGGATATTGTAAAGAAACATCCCCCAAAGTGCGGTGCTGATTGATGCTTCCGGTTGATTTATTAAAAATAGCAAGTCCTTCGCATCCTGCAAGCAACAGAGTGTTATTTTTTCCTGCTTTCATATCTCCAATACAATCAATGGGATAGTACGTATAAGTATTGGTAGCGATGTTATAACGGGTAAATTCTCCTTCTATTCCTCCCAGCCACACATTGTCGTTTTCGGAATATATTGAATAGATATAATCAGTAGATACTCCTTCATTAGAAGAATTATTTCTGCTTTTAATCTTTTGTATATTGCCTGTTTTCTTGTTGATACGGTATACTCCTATACCATATCCGCCTGCCCATATATCTCCATTCTTATCTTCGCAAAGAGCAAGCACCACGCGTGAGGAACCGGTATTATTTCCTTTATCATGTAGAAAATGGGTCCATTTATCTGTTTTGGGTTGATACAGACTGATACCATTATTAGTTCCATACCAAAAATCTTCATCAGAATCTTGCATGATGGTATTGATATGACTCGATATTAGCGAATTCGGATTGTTTTGTCCATGCTTAATCCATTTAACATCAACATTCGTTACATCCATATGGTTGATACCGTTAGTATATGTGCTTACCCATATATCTTCGCGCTCATCAACATATATATCAGATACTGTATTACCACTTAAACTTCTTTCATTGTCTTCATTGGTCAAATAGCGATCAATAAGTTTATTATCAGCTTTACTTACTTTATAGATACCCGATCCATCTGTAGCAATAAGCATAGCATCATCAGTCTCGGCGAATGTACGGATAGGTACTTTGGGAATAAAATCTAATGGAATAAAACCTCCTCCATTAAAATCAAAGATAAATGCACCATTAGAGAAGGTTCCTATATACAATTTATTATCCGATAGGTGCAGAGATTCTGTACGTATTTTTAACGGAATGTTCAGCTGAATTGGTTGATCAGATAAATTTGATATGGGTATAATATGTATATCGGTATTTGTTCCTGCATAGATGGATTTCTCGTCCGATTGAATGATTCTATTTACATTTTGATTCTTTAAACCAACTAATGCGAGTGTATTAGCTGCTACATTTAGTGAATAAACCCCTGTAGATAAAGCAACAAACAGTTGATTATGCGCATCAAAAAGAATATCGTTTAATATAACAGCTGTAGGGGATATTTGGTTAAGATCTGCTTTTAGAACAAAAGTATCCTTAAGTTTATCGTATGCATATATTTTTCCGTTCTTTAATGAAACCCAGATATTTCCGGATTGATCCCGGGTCATAATTGTAGACGATAAAATGTTATCTCTGGATTCAAGTTTTTTATCCAATTGGTAATTTCTGAATTCATTTCCATCGTATCGGTCTATTCCCGATGTTGTAAATATCCAGATGAATCCATCGGAATCTTTATTTATTTGATAAGCCTGCCTGCTACTTAATCCGTCTTTAATATTTAGCTGACGAAATGATCCGGCAAATATGTGAATACATTGTAGAACAAAAATAACCGTTATTAACACGTGTCTTATCATGTGAACTGTACCTCTTTTAAACTCCAATATTAGCTGTAAAGATAGGGATTATGGTTTAAAATCCTTTAAAATCTATCAAAATACTTTTATTTCTTACTAAAAGAAGGCATGAAAGAAATGCCGGCATTTGTTTGTACCGGAAAGATCTGAAGTTTGCAAAAATGGCAAACCAAAAAAAGCATCCCAAAATTGAGATGCCTTTTTAAATCATAATGCCCATATACGGTTTTTATTGTCTATGGAAATATTTTAAATACCTAATCGAACAAACTCCTGAACTTCCTGAATATCTTCTCCTTCACTGTACTGCTCGGTTTGAAATCATCAGATTCTTCAAGCTTTTCAAGCATATTTTTCTCCTCTTTAGTCAATGTTTCGGGCACATAGATGCTCACATTTACCAACAAATCTCCTGTGCCATATCCATTAACACTGGGGAGACCTTTGCCACGGAGCCTTAAAACCTTTCCCGGTTGAGTTCCGGGATCAATCTTTACTTTAACCTTACTATCAATAGTTGGAATTTCAACTGCCCCACCAAGAGCAGCTGTAGGAAAGCTAAGTAATAAGTTGTAAACCAAATCGTTCTCGTCACGAATAAGTTCAGGATGGGCTTCTTCCTGAACCTGAATAAGCAAATCGCCCGGTACACCATTGTGCTTACCGGCATTACCTTTTCCACTCATTGATAGCTGCATACCCTCGGCAACACCCGCAGGTATTTTTACAGAAACTACTTCTTCGCCATGAACAATACCATCGCCACCACAAATTTTACATTTTTCTTTAATAATGGTACCTTCGCCACTACATGTAGGACAGGTTGAGCGGGTTTGCATTGTACCCAATATTGTTTGCTGATTACGTATTACCGAACCGCTACCTTTACAAGTAGGACAGGTTTCAGAACCACTATTACCTTCGGCACCGCTTCCGTAGCAGTGGTTACATTGGATATATTTCTTTAATTTGAATTTCTTTTCAACGCCGTTAGCTATTTCTTTAAGGTCAAGCTTCACCTTTACCCGCAAATCCGAGCCACGAAAACGTCTTTGCTGATTGCTTCCGCCACCACCAAATCCACCGAAGCCACTAAATCCGGAATGCCCGCCAAAGATATCACCAAACATGGAGAAGATGTCATCCATAGACATACCACCACCGCCACCGAATCCGCCAAACGGTCCACCGTTTCCTGCTGCTCCGCTCATACCGGCATGTCCAAACTGATCATAGCGAGAACGCTTATCCGGATTACTTAGTACATCATAAGCTTCGGCAGCTTCTTTAAACTTATCCTCCGCTTCTTTATCCCCAGGGTTCTTGTCCGGATGGTATTGGATCGCTTTTTTCCGGTAAGCCTTTTTAATCTCTTCAGCAGAGGCCTCTTTGGTTACCTCCAATACTTCATAATAGTCTCTTTTTGCCATATATTTATGTTCGTTTACTCTCTATCTGTTAAAAACTCAGCGTAGCTTGCGTAACTCAGCGTTTTAATATACATTATTCTCCAACCACCACTTTGGCGTGCCGAATAACTTTGTCGTTCATAGTGTAGCCGGTTTGTACAGTATCCAGAATCTTACCTTTCAGTTCTTTGGATGGTGCCGGTATTATCGCTATGGCATCATGGTAATCGGTGTTAAGCGGTTGTTCTTTTGTTTCAATAATTTTCACACCATGCTGTGCCAGAATAGAAAGGAATTTATTATAAATTATTTCGATACCTGCTCTTATGGCTTCTGCATCATCAGTTTTGGCAGATGTGCTAATGGCGCGTTCCAGGTCATCGACTATTGGAAGAAAGCTAACAATACTTTTTTCGCTACCATTCAAAATAAGCTCTGCCTTTTCTTTTATGGTACGCTTACGGTAATTGTCGAATTCGGCAGATAAACGAAGATACTTATCTTTCTGCTCTTCTACCAGATTGGTGAGCTCATCTATTTTTTCAGCAAGAGTTTCTTCCTCACCCGGCTCGGTGGCCTGCTCATTTTTAGTTTCCTCACCTGTTATATCTTCCGAGAACTCTTTTCTTAAATCCTCCTCCTGGATTTCTTCTTTTTCTTTTGGATCCATATTTCTTTAATATTATATTTCATCATCAGTTATCTTCCTCTCTAACAAAAACTTTGCCAATTTAGTTTGTATAATGAAAGAAAATGCAAAGATAATGCTTTTATGACAGATTGACACGAAAAGAGACAGATTCGTTGGATAGTCCATTCGTATCCTTTTCCCTCCTTTACCCCCTTTTTCATTATAAAATGATTACCTTTGCACCCGATTTTAATAAAAAGAAAAAGAATGATTACAGCATCGAACATATCTGTTCAATTTGGTAAAAGAGTTTTATTTAAGGATGTAAACCTGAAATTTACAAGTGGCAATTGCTATGGCATTATTGGTGCCAACGGTGCCGGCAAATCAACCTTCTTAAGAGCTATATCCGGTGATCTCGACCCCACCACGGGTCAGGTAACATTAGGACCCGGTGAAAGACTTTCAGTATTAAGCCAGGATCACTTTAAATGGGATGCATTTACAGTAATGGATACTGTAATGATGGGACATAATGTACTTTGGGACATAATGAAACAACGTGAGGTATTATATGCCAAAGAAGATTTTACAGACGAAGACGGATTAAAAGTATCTGAGTTGGAAGAAAAATTTGCCGAGCTTGATGGCTGGAATGCCGAAAGTGATGCAGCATCTCTGTTAAGCGGTTTAGGCATTAAAGAAAATAAACATTACTCGCTGGTAGCCGACTTAAGCGGTAGTGAAAAAGTACGAGTAATGTTGGCACAGGCACTGTATGGTAACCCCGACAATTTGTTGCTGGATGAGCCAACCAACGACCTGGATATGGAAACCGTTATGTGGCTGGAAGAATATCTGGCTAACTTTGAACATACAGTTTTGGTAGTAAGCCACGACCGACACTTCCTCGATTCAGTTTGCACACATACGGTAGATATTGACTTCGGAAAAATAAATCTCTTTGCCGGGAACTATAGTTTCTGGTACGAATCCAGCCAGTTAGCGTTGCGCCAACAGCAAAACCAAAAGGCTAAAGCAGAAGAAAAGAAAAAAGAACTGGAAGAGTTTATTCGTCGTTTCAGCGCCAATGTAGCTAAAAGTAAGCAAACAACCAGTCGTAAGAAAATGCTCGAAAAGCTGAATGTAGACGAGATAAAACCATCATCACGTAAATATCCGGGTATCATTTTTACTCCCGATAGAGATCCCGGTAACCAGATACTCGAAGTATCCGGATTAAGCAAAAAGAGTGAAGACGGGATATTACTCTTCAACGATGTAAACTTTAACGTAGAGAAAGGAGATAAAATTGTATTCTTATCTCGTGATCCTCGTGCCATGACTGCCTTTTTCGAAATAATAAACGATAATCTTAAGCCAGACTCCGGAAACTTTAAGTGGGGGGTTACCATCACTACCGCTTATCTACCCTTGGATAATACCGCATTCTTCGAAAGCGATTTAAACCTGGTAGATTGGTTGGGGCAATTTGGAGAAGGTAACGAAGTGTACATGAAAAGTTTCCTCGGACGTATGCTCTTCTCGGGCGAAGAAGTTCTAAAAAAAGTGAATGTGCTTTCCGGAGGTGAAAAAATGCGTTGTATGATTGCCCGTATGCAATTAAGAAATGCCAATTGCTTGATTCTCGATACACCTACTAATCACCTCGATCTCGAATCTATTCAGGCATTCAATAACAACCTGAAATTATATAAAGGAAATGTATTATTCTCTTCGCACGACCATGAGTTTATACAAACAGTTGCCAACCGCATTATCGAACTAACTCCTAATGGTATTATCGACAAAATGATGGATTATGATGATTACATAACATCAGATCATATTAAGGAGTTAAGGAAAAAAATGTACGGAAACGATTAGCAATATACGATTTTCGCAGGGTGCAGGGGCGACCCGTCCCTACCCTGCGGATTAATTGTAGATTGCTAATTATTAATTGTCAATTTACTCTCTCCCCCAAACAAATTATCCCCCAATGTAGTTGGAACATCTCCTGTTACAATAACCTTCTTCAAATTACTGCATCCCATAAAGGCACCGTAATCAATGCGGTCAACCGTTTGTGGCAATACTACATTTCCCGTTAATCTTTCGCAATTACTAAAAGATCGTTCTCCGATAGAGCGCAACGCTTTGGGAAGTTGTATATCCATTAGGTATTTTTTATGAGAGAAAACAAAATCGGGAATGTGGGTAACCGAAGTTTCTGTGAGGTTTACCGATACCAAATTAGGCATATAATCCCTTATGATTAAAAAATCGGCTTCATCCAACTTACCCTCAATCGTTAAGTAATTAATGTTATTAGGAAAATACCCGTGCTTTTGAAGCATATCTCGTAAATTTTCGCCTTGTCCTATTTGCACATTGGCATACACAGGCTCACCTTCCACCAATGTAAACGTACTCCAATTCTTTTTCAGTCGATAAGAATCCCTGCTTCCTAAAGGAATAAAAACAACCGTTATATTATCATTTAACGCACCTTCCGAAAGAGTTGGAGGCATTTTTTTATTTACCTGAAGAATTTTCAGATTGTTGCATCCCTTGAAAGCATAATCTTCAATATTCTTTATCTTCTCGGATAAAATAACCTGCTTTAATGAAGATTTCCTCTCTGGCTTTCCATTTGCTATTGCAGAGAAAGCATACGGTGGAATATGGTTGGCAGTATAAATATAAAAACCATCTTTAGTACCTTCTTTTCCCGCATAGGTATTTATACGTACATTGGTCAGATCCAGAATTTCCAGTTTAGCAAATCCGCTTCTTAAATGTTTAAAATCAATAGCATTTATAGTTCCCGTTAGAGTGAGATGGGTGATGTTATTGGCATCGTTTTCTGTGAAATTATTGATAAGTGTTCCGGCTTTTTCAACAAACACTCTCACAGAATTATTGGTTTGGGCTGAAAGTTTAGCTGAAAAGAATAATAGCAACAGCAAACAGGATAGGGGAATTTTTTTCATCATGATATATATAGTTACGTGTTCGAAGATACGTTATTTTATTCTGATTTCCGCATAAATAAATGCTTTTTCTTGTAATAATACTCAGAAGAAGTGTGCCATGCGGCAAGAATGAGAATAAACGCAAAAATCCCTCTCAATCTTTCGACTAAG
>DAIMFE010000064.1:0-19292 GCA_036724805.1 Bacteroides sp. | reverse complement strand
GTTTTCCATTAAAATTTCAAATTAACGCCTACTAAATATGTTCTTGGACTTGGGTAGAATCCACAATCAATGCCAGAAGACCAGCTTGATGTATGTCCATAACCAACATCAGGATCCATGCCGGAATATCCGGTAATGGTAAATAGATTTTGTGCTGATATGTATAAGCGCGCTTGCTGCAAAGGCATTCTGGGGAATAATTTCTTAAAGTCGTACCCTATTGTTATGTTCTGCATACGCAAATAATCACCATCTTCAACATAAATATCCGATACATAATTCCAGTTGCTATGTGAGTTGGTAGTAAGGCGAGGAAGTTTGTTTGAAGTTCCTATTCCATGCCAACGACCGAATATTTGCGATGTATGATTATCCTGTGGGGAGTCACTCCATGAGCGGTAAGACTTCATTATCTGATTACCAAATACTCCGTTCATAGCAAGATTGATATCAAATCCTTTGTAAGCAGCATTCAGGTTTATTCCCAGAATATAATCCGGATGAGGATTACCAATCATACCCCTGTCGTTTTCATCAATTTTCCCACTATTATCACGATCCACCCAAATGAGATCTCCTTCTTTGGCTCCGGGTAATTTAGGCCCTTTATAATTATCAACCTCTTCCTGGCTTTGAAATACACCAGCGGTTTTATATCCGTAAAAGTACCCTAGCGGAAAACCTACTTCACCACGGTAACACTCTGTGGATCCCTGGAATAGTGCATCAATAGTGCCATGAAGAATTCCTTCGGAGTTGTCTATGCGGGTTACCTTATTTTTATTATGGGCTAAATTCACTCCTGCACCATACCGGAAACTACCAATTTGATCATTCCAGTTAAGTGCAATTTCAAAACCTTTATTTTCAATATCTCCACCATTAATGTAAGGTGCCCCTGTTCCAAAAGACGCTAATTGCGGTGCAAGAACAATCCAGTCTTTTGTTTTTTTAATATAATAATCAAATGTCAATCCCAGACGGCTGTTGAGGAAACGTGCGTCTATACCTATATTGGTTTGCTCAGAAGTTTCCCAACTCAAGTAAAGGTTAGGTAATTTATCAGGATAAAAACCATTCGATGGGGTGAATTTATCGTTTCCGAAAGTGTAGTTAACACCATCTTTAATAGTAGCTAGATATTGAAAACCGGGAACATCCTGATTTCCGTTCTGTCCCCAACTTGCACGAATCTTCAAGAAGTCCATTACATGGCTTATTGATTCCATAAATGGTTCCGAAGTTACTACCCAACCGGCCGATACAGATGGGAAATATCCCCAACGTTCTCCACGCCTAAATTTCGATGATCCATCGGCACGTAATATCACAGTAGCCATATACTTGTTATTATAGTCGTAGTTGATACGCCCGAAGAAAGATGCAAGTTTATTCTCCCCCCATGGTGATCCGCCCATTGCAGTAGCCGAATTAATTGAAGTTAACTTGGCATTATCAATGTATGCATGGTCTAAATCATGAAAAATGGGGTTTCCGTTGGCTGCATTCAGGTTTTCACCTATGCTGTTTTTTTCAAGAGATTGCCCTACCAGCGCATTGAAGTTATGTTTGTCGATCGAGAATACATATGTAAGTGTATTTTCTAAAGTCAATCCTATCCCTGTCCACATACTTTGAGACACAGACGCGGTGGTATTCTTAACGGTTGATGACAAGTCGTACTCAGGAGTATAATTGCGGTAGGAACCTGCATTAAGTGTATATCCAAAATTGCTTCTAAATGTTAAACCCTTAATTGGCTGAATGGTTAGAAATACATTAGCCTTCATATTATGGTTTTTACTAATATTATGCGAGCGGGTATCCATTTGTGCTATTGGATTGGCCGTACGCACATCCCATGGAATAGATTTGTGTAACTCTCCATTTTCATCGTAAAGCGGTAAGAATGGAGGTGTCTTTAACATGTTACGTACATCATTGTACCACATATCACCAATGGCGATACCGTTGTTTTGTGTATACGAATAGGTAAGAGTTTCACCCAGTTTAATCACATCCAGCGCGCCTTTCTTATATAAGGTGTATTCCGTGTTTACACGTGCGGTATAACGATCGTAGTTAGGTGCGGGCTTACCAATAATTCCGTCTTGTGAGGTATACGAAAATCCCAATGAATAGGTTGATTGATCTGTTCCACCGGCAATATTTAATGTGTAATTTTGCATGGCAGCATCTTTATTTCTTCCTTCGTCCATCCAGTTAGTACCTTTCCATGCTCCGCTTTTTATCTTATCCCAGGCAGGAACATCTTTCTCGTAATTGTAGTCGGGTAATCCATCCATTAAACGAGATTCTGTCATGATGGTAGCATACTCTTGTGCATTCAGCAAATCGGGCATACGATAGATATTTTGTATACCATAGTAACCATCAAATGAAATCTGCGGTTTACCAGATCTTCCTTGTTTGGTTGTTACAAGGATAACCCCATTAGCAGCACGCGAGCCATAGATTGCCGCAGAAGCTGCATCCTTCAACACATCGATTGATTCAATGTCTCCCGGGTTCAAGGTGCTAATATCACCACCTGGTGATCCATCAATAACATATAATGGCGCATAAGAACCATTTGTTCCAATACCACGAATAATAACTTTAGGTTTTTCACCCGGCATACCCGATGATTGTGTGATATTCAATCCCGGACTTTGACTTTTCATAGCATCGATGGCATTTACTGTATTCAATTTCTGAATATCATCGCCTTTAACTTGTACAGTTGCACCGGTAATCAACTTTTTCTTTTGTACACCATACCCTACAACCACAACTTCTTCCAAAGTCTGATTATCGAAATGCAGTGTAACATCGATTTGCGATCTGCTACCCACAGCAACTTCCTGTGGTTTGTAACCAATGTACGTATAAACAAGAACAGGGTTAGAACCGGATACGGTAATGGTATAATTACCGTCAAGGTTTGATATAGTGCCATTGGATGTACCTTTTACTGTGATATTTACTCCAATAAGAGGTTCGCCGGCTTCATCAGTAATAGTTCCTTGCACTACTTTTGACTGCTGTGTTTCATTGATTCCATTTGAGTTAGCGTAGGAGTTAGGAACTCCTATAAATAGAAACAAGACAGCCAATGTTGATAATCGAGTAATATTCTTCCATAGTTTGTTATGGAACAAAGACAAGTTTTTCATAATTTTTCTTTAATTGGTTTGTACTACTGTATACTCCTTTTCAAGGTTATCAAAGAGTATGCTTTTACTCACTTACTCCACTCACTCATAAAACATTGTATTATTTAAATTAAACATGACATTTTGTTATTTAAGATTATTATAAACAGTTAAAAAGTCTGCTCTGGTTGTACAAAACAAAATTAAGGAAGCGGCGCACTAAAAAGACCAATTATTGCGTCTTTATATCCTCAAATTGCGCAGAAAGTGGTAGGAAAACAAATCAATTTTTTAATGAATGAATCACACGATATTCAGAAGGTGTACAATCTTTTATTTGCTTAAATTGGCGTGAAATGTTTTTATAATCGGAGAAGCCTAGACTCATTGCAATCTCTACGATGGATGCCGATGATTCTAATAACATTTCTGCAAATTTTTCTATGCGCAGGTTGAAGATGTAGGCATACACTGGCATGCCTGTAACTTGCTTAAACTTCGTTTCAAGCAACCGCCGGGATAGGGGAACCAACCGGGAGATATCATTCACATTTAACTTTTGATCGATATTTTGATGAATATACTTAAGCAGAATAGCAATATATTTATCATTCGTTGCATAAATATCGGTAGACTGCCGGGTTACTACATGGGTAGGAAGTACGATAATATCTTTGTAGGGAGTATCTGGTATTTGTATAAGTTGATCTATAAGTTTTGCTGTTTCGTAGCCACCCTTTTCTACTGCCTGATTAATGGATGATAGTGGTGGGTTGGTTAGTGTACAGATAGCATCATCATTATCCACTCCCAGCACGGCTATTTCTTCAGGAATCATGATATCATACTGTTTGCAAATTTCAGTAATGTGATGTGCCTGATTGTCATCACAAGTCATGATGGCTATCGGTTTGGGTAGGGCTTTCAACCAGTTGATAAGATTTTCCGGTTCGTAATACCACAGTTCTTTAAAGGTGGTATTACGGTATTCAAAGAATTTACTCCCAAGATTATTTTCAATCAACTCATCGTGAAAGCCTTTACAACGTTCTTCGGACCATACTATATTTTTGAATCCGTAGAAAGCGAAGTTTCTAAATCCCTTTTGAATAAAATATCTGGCACCCATTTGCCCAGCCATGTGGTGTGCTCCGGTGATGTTAGGTATTTGTTCGAACCGGGTTTTGAAGTCTTGCGCTATGGCGATAATGCCATTTTCTCTGAATATATCTACATTATCAGTGGGATAGAATTGACCAATGATGGCGTCAGCTTTCCATTTTAATGCCCATTGCAGTACTCCTTCTATTCCGTGTACATCGCGGTAAGACAATGGCATCTTACACAATACCCCATGGGCTGTGTTCTTTAGAGTATTGTACTATTCCCTTCAGAAGTAGTTTGGCATATTCTTCAGAGAAATCGGTTAACAGGATCAGTCTTGCCATATATAAAAAAGAATACTGATAACACAAAGATATAGAAAATTTTGATATTGCAATGATTATTGCTAAATTTTCCGCATGGCCACCCCACCCCTCAAGAATGGGGAGTTCCATGCGGCATTAGTGGAGAAGTATTATAAATTAATAACCTGCTCTTTCAGATTCCAACCAGTAACTTGCAATGTAGAAGCTAAAGATTTAACAATTTTCGGATCAAAAGTACATTGAATTTTCTTTCTCTCGCCAGGTAGAAAGCTGATATAGTTATCTTCCCAATATACAGGATATACCACTTCACCTTTATTGTCTTTAAGTAAAAATTGTGTAAAAAAAGCAATATTCGCTGTTGGGTTTTCAATATCAATTATTAACACACCATCTGTACCCGCATTGGCAATAGTAACCTTCAACTCAGAAGAAGCAATTCCTGCCAGATCCTTAAAGTCACTATAATCTTTTAGCGGAGTTCCTACCCAATTAGTCTTTTCCCAGAAATAAGTATCTTCTTTGGAAGAAAGAGTATAGAAATTTTCTGCAATCAGTTCATTCTTACTGTTCATTAATACAAGTTTGAGGAATGAGTTTTTGGATGAGTTTGCTATATCGAAAATCTTTTGAACAGCATTGGTACCTATACTGAATGTGACCTCTTCCTGGTATAAAGGCTTGGAATCCAGTCCATATCCACTAATAATAGCTTTCAGGTCATTACCATCCTCCGGTGTTTCATTTACTGCATAAATACCATGATCGCCATAGTTATAAATGAGCTGAAATGGGTTATTTCCTCTCTTTACACCATAATATGCGGGTACGGGAATCATATAGTAATCATATAATTGCCAGTACATAGATGGCCATGCAGAGTTTAGCATCCACTGTACAATACCCGTTCCTTCGGTTTTGTTTACACGGAAGGCTTCGAACATACTTTTGGTTGATTCATAATTCAACAGATGTGCTCTGTTCAGGTATTCTTTCAGATGGTTTGCCTTACCATATTTATTATTAATAGCTTCGGTTGTAACTCCCATAGAATTAAGCGCAGTGGTTGATGTTGTACAATGATAATCCCAGGCTTTGCTTAATGGCCACAGATCATCTTCGGGAATTATCTTCCGGATGGATTCGTAAATTGGGATTTCAGATCCCGGTCCGGTTTCGGTATTGAATCCGAAAGCTCCACCAACTTTAGTGTCGAGATACCAGTAATTAGGGCCAACATATTCATAAGGGCCGTTCATCTTCATGCCTGTTGAACCACTGAATTCGCTTACCAATGTTTTCGCTGCTCCAACGTATGGACGGTCATCAATTTGAGAAAACATTTCCAGGTATTTCTTTTCCAGAGCGGGACGCGGAAGTTTGTCGCTTCCTACCATCCATGCAAATACGCTAGGATGGTTTCTTAACCAGATCACCTGATCATGGAAGTAGCGTGCAACAAGATCTATGTCGTGATCAGTGATAATACATCCGAAGTCGTCATCGGGTACGCCCATATAGGCTTCCCATTCCCACTGACAGCTCCAACCCACAAGAGCAAGTAGTCCGTAACGATCGCAAAGATCATAAATATTTTGTGAGTTTCCCCAGATATTCTCGAAGCGAATGGAATTCATGTTCATGTCTTTTACATACCGAACCTGTATTTCATTCTTTTCGGGTGTGTCTCTTAAAAATATATCATCAGTCCATCCTGCGCTCTTGATCAATACTTTCTTGCCATTCAGAACAAATCCTTTGTGGCCTTGTGGAGTAAAATATGTTTCTATCTGGCGGATACCAAATGTAACACTTTCTTGTGCAGATACTTTATTATCAGCAACGAATTTCAGATCAAGATTATACAACTCGGGATTTCCCAGACCACTACTCCACCAAAGGCGTGGATTCTTGACGTGCAGGTCTTTTACCTCTTCGGGAGTGATTTTAACTATCTTCTTCTCTCCGGCTTTCAGGGCTACGGGCACGGAGAGGCTGATGCCATCAATTTTTCCAACTAGTTGACCCTTTACTTCTTTATCGGAAAGGTTGGCAAGTTCGGTTTCTATGCTAAGCCAAGCCTCGTTAAGTGTTTCGGTATTAACTTTAGATTGTACCCATGTGTTGTACATATCCACATCGCCCGTAACTACAATACGCACCTCGCGAAATATTCCCATGTTTTCATCTAACGGACGGGGGTTCCAGTCTACAAATCCAACATTTGGTTCTCCATCTCTGGCACGGAAAACTTCAACCGCTAAAGTGTTTTCTTCTTTAATAAGCGAACTGATATCAAAGGAGAAGCGGCAGTATGTACCGTACACATTGTCTTTAGAAGCCACTTGTTGCCCGTTAAGCCAAATATTGGCTCGGTAGGTGAGCCCATCGAATAGTAGTTTAACATGCCTACGAGTATCTTCGGGTGATAGTTTGAATGATGTTCTGTACCACCACGAAACATCGAATGGCGAACGATCGGCCTCTTTGTAGTTTGTTCCTATCAATAGATCTTTATACAATCCGTTAGCAGTAAGTACACCCATTACGGTTGATGGTACTCTTGCAGGATACCATTCCTCTGTTGAAACTTCGGGATTGGAAAGGACTTGTCCGTTTTGAGCTATTTTAGCGGACGACTGAACTGTCCAGTTATCGGACAATAACATTTCTTTTGCCAGGTTTTTTTCACTGTCTGCACATGCCAACAGGCTGACGGTAAGTGCTACTGATAGCATGATGTTTCTAAGAAGTTTTTTCATAATCTATACTAAAAAGGTCATTTGTGCTCTGTTTCTGAATCGATCGATTTAACCCCAGCGCGGCAGCTCCTAAGATAGCTATTTCCGGGTTAACTGAAATTTTTAATTCCAGATTCTTCAAAGATTGAGGGTATGGGAATGATTGTAAAGCCTCTTTCATGGATGATCGAAAAAAAGAATATGCTCCGGTTATTCCGCCTCCAAATACAATAGCATCGGGGTCGTAAACAAACAAGGTTGCTTGTATCAGATTACCCAAATGAGTACCGTATTCTTTCCATATTTGGAGGGCAACAGGATCATTAGCTAAAGCTCTTTCGGCAGCTTCGGCTCCGGTAATTTGGTGATGAGTGGCGAAAAAATTGCTTCCACAGTAGTCCTCGTAAGTTGCATCGAGGTAGGGTATACAACCAATTTCACCTGCACCAGTATTGCTTCCACCATATAATTCATTATTTATGATAACCCCTGCGCCGACTCCGGTTCCCAGCGTGATACCAATCATATTGTTGTATGGCTGACCTTCACCAAAACGATTTTCACCCAACGTAAAACAGTTAGAATCATTGTTTATATATACCGGTAAGTTATAGTGTACCTCCAGCACATCTTTTAATGGTACTTCAATCCACGAAGGAATGTTGGTTACATTGTACACAATACCTTTCTCTGCATCCAAAACAGAGGGCACCCCAATACCTATCGATTTACAATCAGGAGTGATGCACTGATCGATTACTTTTTTCAGGTACTTCAGAGATTCTTCAAGCCCTTGTCGGGAAGGACTTGGTGCGGATATCTTCCGTATAATTTTTCCGTTTCTACTGACTTGCCCGACACGAATGTTCGTACCTCCTAAGTCTACTCCTATTCTCATGGCTTATTGATTATTATTTTGATAATACAAATATCATGGAACAAGAATGGAAAATTTACGTCTTTTGCGTACAAATGTCTTCGGTTTGCGCAAAAATAAAGAGTAGGTTGAAGGATTTAGGAAGTTCGCTTATTCCCAAAAGCGCGTTGCATTTCTCCCAAATGCACGTTGCATTTGGGAGTAACCATTCCGGAGAACTATTAACGAAATACATAAGAAGATTGCTTATAGCAAATCTCGTTTTTAAGATAGAGATAGCAAGGCATGCTTTTGGATTAAAAAAACGTATTATATCACCACCAGCGTTCCAGCCGAAATTACAATCCACAGTATCACCCCCAGCAGCACCGGCTTTACTCCAACTGCTTTGATAGCTTGGATAGATAAAGAACCCCCTATCAGAAACAGTGTTATCGATAAGAATTTATGAGATGTTATATCTATCACATTTAAAACAACCTGCGGTATATCGATATAAGTATTGATAACCATTGCCATAACAAACAGAAATATAAACCACGGGATAGATATTTTATTCTTTCCCTTCTTTCTGAAAAGGAACATAGATGCAAACGACAATGGTATTATCCACAATGCCCGGGTTAATTTCACTGTAGTTGCTACAACAAGTGCTTCGGAACCGTAGGCTGCTCCGGCACCTACAACCGAACTGGTATCATGTATGGCTATGGCTGCCCACATGCCAAATTGTTCTTGTGTTAACCCCAGTAAATGCCCAATAGATGGGAAGATAAAAAGAGCGATAGCATTCAATGTGAAAATAACAGCTAGCGACATGGATGTTTCATTATCATCAGCATCTACAATAGGAGCAACTGCGGCAATGGCACTTCCACCACAAATAGCTGTTCCGGATGAAATAAGATGAGTAAGTCGGGGAGTCAGTTTCAGCCATTTACCTATAAAATACCCAATTATCAAAACTCCTGTTACCGAAACTATCGTAAATAACATTCCCTCTCTGCCGGTTTCTAACGACTTATGAAGATTCATGCCAAACCCAAGACCTACAACGGCAACCTGCAACAGGTATTTAGATATTTTCTTTGTGTACTTTGGATAAGGATTTTTGGCTGTAAGGGCAAAAACTATTCCTGCGAATAAAGCAATAGCAGGCGAAACGAAGGCTGAAGCAATAAAGAGCGCGATAAATATGAAACGGGTGACCATTGTTCATTAAATTTTTGCGCAAAGTTACTTTATCTGTAAATATCAGCAAGCATTATCAGTTATTTAGTACCAACCTTTTTTCTTGAAGAACCAATAAATACCACCACCAATAAGTATCATGAATATACATACCACAAGATAGCCGTACCGCCAATCGAGTTCCAGGAAACTGCAGTTATTGAATTATATTTTTTTGATTTGAATCAAACAGAAAAACCATAAGTATGCTTTATCTCTGCCATAACAAAAGTACTGGTCAGCGAGCCCAAACTATCTATCGTACCTAATACATTGAGAAGAAACTCCTGATAGTATTTCATATCGGGAGCATGGATTTTCAGCAGATAATCGAACTCACCGGAAATATTATAGCATTCGGCAACCTGTGGAATATCCTGAATGATACGGGTAAACTCCGATGCTATATCCCGGTTAAGCCTTCTCAATTTCACACTGCAAAACACTATAAATCCGTTGTTTAGCTTTTCTGCATCGAGTACAGCTACATATTTTTTTATATACCCTTCGGATTCCAAACGCTTCAAACGTTCGAAAACAGGAGTGGTAGACAGGTTAACCTGTGCGGCAAGCTCTTTCGTTGTTAACTTCGAGTTATTCTGCAATGTGCGCAATATCTGTAAATCGGTTCTATCTAAAGTATCCATAGAATAAAATTCTTCTAATACGGCAATCTCAATAATCAAAAAGAATATAAACACTAATTAAACTGCAAATTTAGTTATATATTCCAATATTTTCAGTTTTATTGTTTGATATTTCCACATGATGTAATTTTGCCGGAAAATAACTCATAACAAACAATTTAAAAACATACATCATGGAGAGAAAGAACTTGCATTTCGAAACCTTACAATTACACGTTGGACAAGAACAAGCCGACCCTGCTACCGGTGCCCGCGCAGTACCTATTTATCAAACTACTTCTTATGTGTTTAATGATTCGGCTCATGCAGCCGCCCGCTTTAATCTAACAGATGCGGGAAACATCTACGGTAGGCTTACTAATCCTACTCAGGGTGTATTTGAAGAACGGGTTGCAGTGCTCGAAGGGGGTGTTGCCGGACTGGCTGTTGCTTCGGGTGCGGCAGCTATAACCTATACATTTCAGAATATTACCCGCGCGGGCGATCATATTGTTTCTGCTAAAACTATTTATGGCGGAACCTATAATTTACTGGCAAACACATTGCCTGCCTACGGGATAACTACCACATTTGTAGATCCTTCTGATGTTTCAAACTTCGAAAATGCCATTCAGGAGAATACCAAAGCTGTATTTATTGAAACGCTGGGCAATCCAAATTCTAATATTATCGATATGAAAGCGGTTGCGGATATTGCTCACAAACACGGCATTCCGCTGATTATTGATAATACGTTTGGTACTCCTTACCTGGTTCGCCCTATTGAACATGGGGCAGATATTGTGGTACATTCGGCAACAAAATTTATTGGCGGACATGGCACATCGTTAGGTGGTGTTATTGTAGATTCCGGTAAGTTCGATTGGGTAGGTTCGGGTAAGTTTCCTCAGTTAACAGAACCGGATCCTAGTTATCACGGTGCGCGTTTTGTTGAAGCAGCGGGCGCCGCAGCATTTGTGGCTCGCATACGTGCCGTCCTGCTTCGGGATACAGGGGCAACCATTAGTCCGATTAATGCTTTTATTTTATTGCAAGGTTTGGAGACTCTTTCTCTTCGGGTAGAAAGACATGTGGAAAATGCTTTGAAAGTGGTGAACTATTTAAAGAATCATCCGAAAGTGAAGCGGGTTAATCATCCCGCATTGCCGGGGCATCCCAACCATGGATTATACAAGCAATATTTCCCAAAGGGAGCGGGTTCTATTTTCACTTTCGAGGTAAAAGGGGGTGCTCAGGAAGCGCATCGCTTTATTGATAGTCTGGAGATTTTTTCTTTGTTGGCGAATGTTGCGGATGTAAAATCATTGGTTATTCATCCGGCCACAACTACGCATTCTCAATTAAATGAGAAGGAACTTGCCGAACAGGGTATTACTCCGGGAACAGTGCGGTTATCAATTGGTACAGAGCACATTAATGATTTATTGGCCGATCTGGAACAGGCGCTCGGCACAATTAACCGAAACAGTTGACTGCGGAATGGGGAACCTACCCCACTACCCTAACGCTACTACGTCCATTCGAGGCTTTTATAACCTGTATCTGCACATTCACCCTTTCTTTCATTTCTTCCACGTGAGAGATCACCCCTATCTTTCTTCCCTGCGTATGGAGGTTATCGAGCGCATCCATTGCCACATTCAAGGTATCGATATCCAGCGCTCCGAATCCTTCATCAATAAAGAGAGATTCAATTTTCATGCGGTTGGATGAAAGGGCAGACAAGCCCAGCGCGAGGGATAACGAGATTAAAAAAGATTCGCCGCCCGATAAAGAATGAACGGTGCGGACTTCGCCCAACATATCATTATCAACTACCTGTAAGGCCAGCGTTCCCGGTATTTTCTCCAGTTTGTACCTTCCGGTTAGTTCGGTAAGATGCTTGTTGGCATACGTAAGAAGCACATCGAGCGTATACCCCTGTGCAAGTGTTTTGAACTTATCGCCTTTAGCAGAACCAAGTAAATCATTCAGTTTAGACCAGTTCATGTAAAGTTCATTCTTGGTTTTTAGTTCCGATTCTATGGCTTTAATCCGCTCTTTGCCATTGTTGTGGGTAGCCAGCAGAACTTCAATTTCGGTAAATCGCTTGTTCATAACCTCTTGTTGCGATACTACCTCATGCAAAGATACCTTTAACCGGTCCTTATTTTCTTCTTCCAACGGCTTGTCGGCCGATTCAAGATGTCGGGTATAACGGTTATTCTTTTCCTGAAGCGTAGTAGACAGTATAAGTTCGCGCTCTTTAATATCCGCCAGATATTTGCGTTCCCGCTTCATCCAATCAACAGGTTTTGCAATTAATTCCTGTAAGATTTCGGAAGTAATGGAATGATCTTTTTTCTCCAACCATTCCTTCACTTTTTGCTGTAAATCTTCGATTTGAGTGGTAAACAACAGAATATCTTTCTTTAGCTGCTCAATCAATCCGCTCGTGGTAGCCTTCTGCTTATCCGTTTTTTCGCGTTCGTCTCTTAAAATGTTATATTGGTTGGTGAGTTTTTGCTTCTGTTGATGAAAACACTCCTCAACTTCATCCACTTTCTTACCCCCTAAAAGTTTAGAACGCTGATCGAGATATCCTTTCCACACCTCTTGCTGTTCATTGTGAAGGGTAGTTTTGGTTTTAAGTTCTTCCGAAAGGTTATCACAATTTTTCTGTTCGAGGGCTATCTTCAGGTTGATGTTATCAATATATTGCTCTCCCTTCGCAAGGCGGGATTGATACTCGTTCCATGTATTCACCACCTCCGGCAATTCTCTCTGAAAATAGCCTTGATGTAATTTCTCTTCCCAATCGTCAATGTCTTTCAGGTAATTGAACAGCTTGCCTTTGGCATTGTTATATTGCTTATCGTATACCTCAACATTGGTTTCCAGTACCGTAATATTCTTAACTGTATTCTCTTTGTTTTTTTGAGCCTGTAAGCTATTCTCTTTCAATCGAGCTTTTGCTTTTTCCAATTCTTCTTCCCTGATCGCCGCTTCATCGGATTGAATATGATTTGCTAAAACCGGATGTTCCATACTTCCGCATACGGGACAAGGCTTGCCTGTTTCCAGTTTTTTCCGGAGTACGATTATTTCGGTAGGCAATAACTTATTAAGTCGATTTGCTTCCTCTTCCAGTTGCTTTTGCTGTGTAGAATAAGTTTCAAGTAATCGGCGGCTTGATTTCAGTGAATCCTCAATGTTCTTTTTTTGATCTCCGGCAGTAAACAAATCCTTTAATAGCGCCTCAATCAAATCGTAACGGGTTACTACCTCTTTATAATAATGATTCGCCTTGAACCAGTTTTGAATATCCTCAATTATCTTGTTACCATCAACAAGCTGCTTTTTGTAAGTTGCCAAACTTTTTCCGGAATTATCGTATTGAGTTTGAAGCTTAACCACTTCTTGCCGCGCAGCCGTAATCTTTTCTTTAAAAGATACCATTTGCCTATCAAGTTCTCTGGCAGCAGCAATCTCCGGTTTGATAGTATTATACTTTTCATCTGTTTCTTTCAACTGACTATCAATTGCTTTAAACTGCGTTTCGGCTAGCGAAAACGTTTCCAAAACCTTCTGAAGTTCCTTTTCTCTGGCTTGCAAACTGCTATTGAGGCTTTCCTGTTGCTTCTGCTTATTCAGTAAATCAATATAAGTATCTCGTATTTCCTGCGAGGCATCAATCATTTCCATATAATCGTATCGGGTAGCCGCTTCGCGTATCTTCGTGCGAATATCAGCCAATTGAAGTTCTGCTGCGCGGATTTCTTCTTTTATACGTTCCGATTCAGTAATCCATTCCAGCTTCTTGTTGATAACTGCCTGCTGTTGTTTCAAAGGATCCATTTCCGCTTTCAGTTTTTCTTTCTCCCGCGTATTTGCTTCCAATTCCTCGTAAGTGAGTAGCTTGATATCGGCTATCCGATGATTAAGCAGTTCCAAATCATTTTTTGCTTCGTTTGTTCGTTGATAGATAAGTGCTGATATTCTGGAATACACCTCTGTTCCGGTAAGTTTTTCAAGCAATTCAGCCTTTTCGTTTTGCTTGGCTTTGAGGAAAGTAGCAAAATCACCCTGCGCCAGAAGCACCGCCCGGGTAAACTGATCGAACGTAAGGCCGATTATTTCTGTTACGCGATAGAGCAGATCTTTCTTTGTTCCCTGTTCTTCGGTATTCAACGTAAGATTTTCCAATCTGATGGTGGTGGCCTGTAATGCTCCGTCAATCTTCCCACGGGCACGTCGAACCAGCCAGCGCGAACGGTATTTATCTCCATTGAGGGCTACGAAATCAACCTCTGCAAATCCTTCGCTGCTGCCGCGCCGTAGTATATTCCTACTGTCTTTTTGGGTTATGGTTTTATCCTCAACATCGGCAATATTAATGGATGCTTCGGCTTTATTCAACCGGGGCGCGTCATCGAATAATGCCAAACAAAGGGCATCCAGCAGAGTCGATTTCCCTGCTCCGGTTGCCCCGGTAATGGCAAATATCCCTGTCGATTTCAGAGGGTCGGTAGTAAAGTCTATTTCAAATTCTCCTTCCAGCGAAGCTAGATTTTTCCCTCGTATAGCTAGTATTTTCATCTTTGCGCCTCCTCTATTACGCCTTGCAACAGCATTTTCATTTTGTCGGGCATCTCGTTGCCATAACGACTCCTAAATATATCTTCGGCCATTTTCATCGGGCTGATTGTTTTAAGTTCCTCATACGTAAAGGTTTGGTTATCGGCTTCGCGTTTTAACCGATAGGGTACGGCACTGGTTAACCGCACGGATTTGGTTTTCAGTGCTTCTTCAATTTGATTCCTCATTGAGGGTTCCGGCTCGGTTATAAGTACTTTCAGTTCCAGATAAGGCGAATCGGCAACAATCTCTCCATCGGGAAGAATAGCGATTTCATCCAGTACTTCGGATAAGATGCGGGGTTCTTCGGGTAGGCTAAGTAAACGCACGGGTGGCTCAAAAGTAACGCGTTGAAAACCGGTTAGCTTTCCTTCCTGTATTTCAATCACGTTTACACCTTGCCGGTATTTCTTTTCGGTAAAAGACATCGGCAACGGGCTGCCCGAATAACAGATATTTTGTCTTTCGCCCATTCTTTGTGCTTTATGCAGATGACCCAACGCGGTATACAATACATCTTCCCGATCGAAAACATCGGTAGAAACAGTTTCCAATCCACCGATTATAGTTCGCTCGGAACGGTCGTTCGATGACAGCTCGGATCCCATTACCTGCAAATGCCCCATAACAATAAGCGGCTGATTTTTTTGTCGTACCAATGCTATTTCATTGTAAAGCATCTCATACATTTCTTTTACCCCGCGAGCATAGCTTTCCGAAGTGGGATAATCACCTTGCCGAAGGTAGGGAACGGCCAGGCACCATGCTTCTGTGTTACCATTTTTAATCAAAGGAACAAACAGATATTCACAATCGGTTTCATTATCTTCTTTTTTGCGGATAACTCCTTTTACCGATATATTCATTTCTTCCAGCAAGGGATTAATGGCTTCTAAACGGGCGGCCGAATCGTGATTGCCCGCTGTTATCACTATCTGTAAAGCAGGATTTTCGGTTGAAACTTCGCGGATGAAACGGTAGTAAAGCCGCTGCGATTCTGCCGAGGGATTGGGACTGTCGAAGATATCTCCGGCAACCAGAAGTACATCAACAGCGTACTGTTTAATGGTTTCCTTAAGCCAACGAAAGAAAATAATATGTTCTTCTTTACGATCGTAACCGTAGAAGTATTGCCCGATATGCCAATCGGAAGTATGCAGAAGTATCATGGGGTTGCGGTGTTTTATTGATGGGGCAAAGGTAATATATTTCAAAGTAGTTCCAAAATGTCCATTAGAGTTATTTGCCCAGTTTGTACTCATCCAAATGCAACGTGCTGTTTACCCAAATGCAACGTGCATTTTCGAATTAGCAACGTGCTGTTGAGGCAAATGCAACGTGCATTTGGGAGAAATGCAACGCGCTGTTTGGAGAAATGCAACGTGCGTTTGGATTAAAATATAGGGAAATATTTATTTTGTATTTAAAAATAACAGGAAAATAACCGAATATTAATCGGAATATTAACCGTGTAGGCTTTCCTTTGTGCGGTAATCTTAAAAAATTAATGAGCATGAATAAAAGAAATTTTCTTTTCTTAATTTCCATTTTAATATTTACTTGCGCATACGCGCAAAACTTTATCTCTGTAGAGACTTCGGTTAATGAAAAAAAAGGGAGTGCTACATTTGATAATAATGCGAAAACAGGATGGGAATTATCAACAAAGAATTTAGAGAATCAGCAACATTTAATGTATGTGCTGAAAAATTCCGGTGACGTAAATGAGGTGCGTATTCAGGGCAAAGGACTTACCCCGGAAAATATACAAAACCTTATCTCTATCTATGTAACGTACGATCCGATGAATTTGGGAGAACCGGTAAATTATACAGCAACAGGAAAAGGCAACGAATTAGCTTTATCCTTTCCGGCTAAGTACGGGGCACACCTTCGGATACAGTTTAAAGGAAAAGCAATAAATACTTCGGTTACTATTAATGAAGTAAGTATTGGGTATGCCGATGTGTCTGATACAAATACGGCAGTGGGCAAAGATACGAAAGATATGCCTTGGATGAATCCTAACCGTTCTGTTGAAGAACGGATAGATTTGCTTTTGCCTGCAATGACGCTTGCCGAGAAGATGGAACTTTTGCGCGAAGGTTGGGGAATACCCGGAATACCTCGTTTGGGCATACCTGATATTAAAAAAGTAGAAGCAATACACGGGTTTTCTTATGGTACCGGGGCTACGGTATTTCCACAGTCTATAGCAATGGGGGCTACCTGGAATCGCAAATTAGTAGAAGAAGTAGCCGGTATTATCGGTGAAGAAACTGTTAGCGCTCATGCTATTCAGGCATGGTCGCCTGTACTCGATGTGGCACAAGATCCGCGCTGGGGACGTTGCGAAGAGACATACGGCGAAGACCCTGTTCTGGTTAGTGAAATTGGCGGGGCTTGGATAAAAGGATATCAGTCTAAAGGCCTGATGACTACACCTAAACACTTTGGCGGACATGGTGCCCCGTTAGGAGGTAGAGACTCGCACGACATCGGTTTATCGGAACGCGAATGGAGAGAAATACATTTGGTGCCTTTCAGAGATACCTTCAAAAAACATAAATACGAATCTATCATGATGGCTTATTCCGACTTCATGGGTGTGCCTATTGCCAAAAGTACCGAATTGCTGAAAGGTATTTTACGCGATGAATGGGGTTTCGATGGTTATATCGTGAGCGACTGTGGGGCTATCGGTAATCTGACAGCTAAAAAACATTATACGGCACTCGATAAAATAGAAGCGGCACGCCAGGCTTTGGCTGCGGGTATTGCAACAAATTGCGGTGATACATATAAAGATAAGGACGTAATAGCAGCTGTAGAAAAAGGCTTAATCAATGTTGAAGATATTGACTTTACTTGCCGTACATTGCTTCGTGTTATGTTCAGAAGGGGCTTATTCGAAGATAATCCATCTCGCCCACTCGATTGGAATATACAATATCCCGGATGGGGAAGCGAACCGCATAAAGAGATGGCGCGCCATGCTTCTCGCGAATCTATTGTTTTGCTGGAAAATAAAAACAATGTACTGCCATTGTCTAAAAGTTTGAAGTCGATAGCAGTTATAGGACCGGGAGCTGATGACTTACAACCCGGAGATTATACCGGAAAAACATTGGAAGGACAACTCAAATCGGTACTGACCGGAATAAAATCGGCGGTAACTCCCAGCACAAAAATTATCTACGAAAAGGGATGCGACTTCTTTTACAGAGAAAATACCGACATAGAAAAAGCTGTTAAAGCGGCTCAACAGGCTGATGTAGCGGTACTCGTACTCGGCGATTGCACCAGTAGCGAAAGCCTGACAGGTATAATGAAAACATCCGGAGAAAATCATGATTTGGCAACGCTTATTTTACCGGGAGACCAACAACGGTTGCTGGAAGCTGTATGCGCTACCGGAAAACCGGTTGTACTGATTCTTCAGGTAGGACGGCCTTTCGACATTAGTTACGCGGCAAAACATTGCCAGGCTATCATGGTTAACTGGTTGCCGGGACAAGAAGGGGGCTATGCCACTGCCGATGTATTGTTCGGAGATTATAATCCGGCCGGTAGATTGCCGATGACATTTCCTCAACACGTAGGACAGGTTCCTTCATATTATAACTTCAAAACATCCGGAAGAAGATACGAATATTCCGACATGGAATACTATCCGTTGTACCACTTTGGTTATGGATTGAGCTATACCACTTTCGAGTATTCGAATTTGCAGATTAAACCGCAGCCAAATGGCAATATAGATGTTTCTGTGAATGTGAAAAATGTAGGATCTAAAGCAGGAGACGAAGTAGCTCAGCTATATGTAACAGATATGTATGCAAGTGTAAAAACCAGAGTTATGGAACTCAAAGACTTCGAGCGGATTCATTTGCAACCGGGCGAAACAAAAACAGTAAACTATACGCTTACTCCTTATCAGTTATCGCTCCTCAACGATCGCATGGATCGCGTTGTAGAAGCCGGAGACTTCAAAATTATGGTAGGGGGTACAAGTCCTCTTTATAAAGCGAACGACAGGATTAAAGATAGTTTGACGTATCCGGATAATAAAAGAGGAGTGGTTGGCACTGTTAATTACACGATGAACTTCAATGCTAATTTCGAACTGAAGATTAAGAACACCTACGAAGATCCGGTATCGAAAGTGAAAACAGTAACTCTTTTAGTGGAAAATACCGGCAACATGACAGACACAGGTAAAGTGACTATGTATGCGGACGGACTAAAACTCGGAACGGATCGTCACTTTGAACTAGAGCCGGGAGAAGAAAAAGAAATTCGTTTCAAATTAGATGCTAACAACCATAAAAACGTATCGTTCTTTACTAAATATAAAACAATTAGTACTGAAATCAATTAAAACCACTATAAACTTATTGTAAATTAAATTTCGCGTACGCACATATATGCGTACGCGCATGTAAAAATCATTTTTAATGGATTCGATTGAATACATTGGGGTGATAACACCCTCTCTTTATGCCCTTCGGGGACCACCTACCGTGTAAATATGTGTGAAATAAAAGAATAATAGATATAAGTTACACGCTGCTAAATAAATAAAATAAAAAAAA
>DAIMFE010000063.1:0-19326 GCA_036724805.1 Bacteroides sp. | reverse complement strand
GTGTTGGTACAACGTAGGAGTTTGCCCACTTCCAAAATCCGGATCAGGATTTGGTTATTCCATCACCGGATGAAGGGGCCATAGTTAATTGTTCCTAAGGCAGCGGATACTTGCTCCGATTTCATTCGTTGTCGATCCGTTATTTATCTCGTTGGAATTATAACTGATAATTACTGCTTTTTCTATTAAATTTGGATTGTTGACTTTAGTAACCCAGTAGACTGAGTGTTCATTATTGCTTTGGTACGTGTTTTTGAAGAATCCGGTTGCTACACCATTGAATTCAGTTAAATTGTTCATGCTGAATTTGGGATCCGTCTTCCATGCATCTTCTTTTTTAATGAAAGCCGTTTTATTTTGGATATATTCCTTTAAAATATCCCAGTCTGAAGTGTTGCTAATTCTCCATCCGTCAGCCGCCAGCATATCAGTTGCCACTGCCGAAGCATTATAGAAAAAATAGGAACCTTGGTAGGTACAATACTGAGGCAAATTGGTTGAGAAATTCGTTCCTAAAGCAATATCATCGCCATTGTTATATTTTGTTGCCTTTAAATCGCTTCTCATCCAATATTGTACTCCAATCTTTACAAGTGGGTATATTCTTGTTTCATTTCCCCTGTTATCGGTAAGCATATCAGGTTTAAGTTGTAATTGAAGTGCTTTTTCCGGACGTGAATTTAATATTTCTCCATCTTCCGAAATGTATATCAACTTTATAGGTTCAACAGTTCCTTCTTCATAAGAAAAAGTATTGCTATCCAGGCTCCAACTTATTTTTCCACCATGTATTTTAGCACTTTCATTGAGAATTTCCAGAATCATACCATTTTGTAAGTCGGTTATTCCATTGGATATGGGATAAATAACAATAGCTTGAGCGCTGATACTACCTGATAGCAAATACTCTTTAACTATTTCCGCTATTGGTTGCCCTTTATTTATTATTTTATGAATGTTTGATTTAGCGAAGTTTATTTTTGTGATATCGATATATGAAGAAACTTCCGGTACTGTAATATTATGCTTTTTAATTTCTCCCCATTCTTCAATTCTGGTGTTTAATACGCATTTCACTTCATCGTTTTTCGCTTCCAATGTAAATATCATCTCATTTACTTCTCCGCTATTAAGTTTAAATGCCTCCGGCAATTCGTATGCGAAACTTTTACCATTGAGTGTAATATCAATAAATGAATGATTTGCAGGTATTTCCTGTGGCATAACGATAGCGCTTTGTCCCATCAACATACCTTCTGAAATTTCCCATTCGCCGTTTGGAGTAATATCATCTATTGTGTTTAAATTGCTGATGCCATCGGTAGAAAAATCATAAGTTGCTTTAGTGTATATCTCTTTGAGCTTTATAGTGAGGTTGCCACTAAGTAATATTTCTTCTGTGTATTTATTGTTTGGCTGAATCTTTAAATCAATCCGGGATAATTTATGGCGGAATGTAAGATATACCAAATCATCCGAAGCAGCTATTCCTTTGGAAACAGCAACCAAAAAATCAGACTGGCTATATGATTCTCTATCTACCTGATTGGTATTTGTTGCAACTTCTATAGTTGTACTTCCTTTTTTAACGGCATTTTCTTGAAACGGATAATAGCTGATGAAGTCGGTAAGTATATTTTCATCAGAAAAGAAGATCGGCTTATCAGAAACAAAACCTACGTCATTTGAGTATGTGAATTTTGTATTATCAACGTATCTTACTTCATTTAATTCATTGGGTTTATTGAGCATGAATAATCCAATACAATCTCCTGTTTCAAATTCATCTGCTGTTACACGGGTGGGCGATTGTTGTACCTGGGCAGAAAGATTTACCGGATATTGTTTCTTGTTGTCCGAATCATTAGCTGTATTGATGTCATTAACGCATGATAAGATAATTAGAGGAGCTAAAATAATAATTGATTTTAGCAAATTTCGAGTTTGATTGTTTTTCATATTGTTGTTCATTCTAATTTGGATGCAAATGTAATAATAATATTGTTATATCAAACAATTTTTCAATCATTATTGAAACTAATGTAATTTCAACTCGCTTTGCATAGCTTATCCCGTATATCTCTATGATACTTATGATACAATGTAGGTGTTCCGCCAATACAAATTCTGTACATACCCGATTTATACACAATCAAATGCACGTTGCATTTGAGAAAATGCAACGTGCATTTTCAAATTACCACGTTGCTGTTGAGACAAATGCAACGTGCATTTTCGAATTAGCAACGTGCTCTGGAATATCGGCCTGATCTCAGCGAATCACCAAGAAATAACCACCCTAATCAGCGATAATAAGATAAATTGATAGAAATAGTAGAAAAAAGTGATAGATTGAGAAATGTTTTTGTATTTTTGCAGCACTTATCAATTTAAAGAACGTTAGAGAAAGATAAATGAACAAGTACTACTCACATACAACAACGATGTCTATGTGTACAACCATGACCCTTCGGGGTTAAGGAGTATTTGTGTTTCTACGTGAATCACGCTTATGGAAAGTAAGCAAAACAATCAAAATCTTATTAGTAAACAATTAAAGGCAACCAAATAACGGTTGGTTTTTATTAAAACTCTTCATTCACACGATTATGAAAGTAATAAAATTCGGCGGAACATCCGTAGGTTCCGTGAACAGCATTTTAAGTGTTAAGAAAATAGTAGAGTCGGTTGAAGAACCGGTAATTGTTGTAGTTTCGGCATTGGGCGGTATGACCGACAAATTGATTTATACATCGAAAATAGCAGCATCGGGCAATACAGAGTACGAAAAAGATTTTGCCGAGATTGTTTGCCGTCATGTCGAAATCGTTAAGGAAGCAATTCCAGTGGGCGCCGGACAAATGGGACTGCAATCAAAGGTTAGCGAATTGTTGAACGAACTCAAAGATATTTTTCAGGGAATTAACCTGATAAAAGATATATCGCCTAAAACTCTGGATACCATCGTTAGCTATGGCGAAAGACTATCATCCATTATTGTTGCGCAACTTATTGATGGTGCCCAATGGCTCGATTCGCGCGAGTTCATTAAAACGGAAAAGAAATATTCCAAACATGTTCTCGATACCGAGCTCACCAATCAGCTTATAATAGAAACTTTCAAAGAACTTCCGCAAGTATCTGTTATTGGCGGATTTATCTCGTCTGATAAAATAACAGGAGATGTTACCAACCTTGGTCGTGGTGGTTCCGACTATACCGCATCTGTTGTAGCCACCGCGCTCAATGCTTCTATCCTTGAAATCTGGACAGATGTTGACGGCTTTATGACTGCCGATCCTAAAGTGATCAGTTCCGCATATACCATCGATGAACTCACTTATGTAGAAGCCATGGAGCTTTCTAACTTCGGTGCGAAAGTGATCTATCCGCCAACAATTTACCCGGTTTGCCATAAAAATATACCTATATTAATAAAGAATACTTTCAATCCCGAAGGCAAAGGAACTATTATCATTCAGAAGCCTAAAAACAGCGAAGGGAAAGCGATTAAAGGTATATCTTCCATCAACGATACCAGCCTGATAACCGTGCAGGGGCTTGGTATGGTAGGGGTGATCGGTGTGAATTACCGTATCTTCCGGTCGTTGGCGAAAGGTGGAATCAGTGTGTTCCTTGTATCTCAGGCATCTTCCGAGAACAGTACTTCTATCGGTGTGCGTAATTCCGATGCTGATTTAGCTTGCGAATTGCTGAACGAAGAATTTTCCAAAGAAATTGAGATGGGCGAGATTTCCAAGATCACAGCCGAAAAAGGTCTTGCTACCGTTGCTATTGTAGGCGAAAATATGAAGCACACCCCTGGCATTGCCGGAAAATTGTTCGGAACGCTGGGACGTAATGGTATCAACGTTATCGCGTGTGCACAGGGAGCATCCGAAACCAATATCTCGTTCGTGGTAGATTTAAAATCGCTCCGCAAATCTCTCAATGTTATTCATGATTCCTTCTTTCTATCAGAATATCAGGTGCTTAACCTATTTATTTGCGGTACAGGTACAGTAGGTGGAAGTTTGATCGAACAAATTCGTTGCCAGAAACAGAAACTAATGAATGAAAACGGCCTAAAACTGAATGTTGTAGGCATAGCTGATAATACGAAAGCTATTTTCTTCCGTCCGGGACTTGACCTGACTAATTATCAGGAAGAACTTTACGAAAAAGGTCAGGACAACTCTCCCGAACTCCTTCGGAATGAGGTTATCGGAATGAATATTTTTAATTCGGTATTTGTGGATTGTACGGCAAGCCCCGAAATATCAAACCTGTACAAAGATTTTCTGAATCACAATATCTCTGTGGTTGCAGCCAACAAAATCGCTGCTTCATCCGAATACGATAATTACCGTGAGCTCAAACAAACCGCCCGCCGTAGGGGAGTTAAATTCCTGTTCGAAACAAATGTAGGAGCCGGTTTGCCCATTATCAATACCATTAACGACCTGATAAACAGCGGTGATAAGATATTAAAGATTGAAGCCATTCTTTCCGGAACACTCAACTATATATTTAATAAGATCAGTGCGGATATTCCTTTCAGTCGTACCATTAAAATGGCGCAGGAAGAACGTTATTCCGAACCGGATCCCCGTATCGACTTAAGTGGTAAAGATGTTATCCGTAAACTGGTAATTCTTGCCCGTGAAGCTGGCTACCGCCTCGAACAATCAGACGTTAAAAAGAATCTATTCGTTCCCGATTCATTCTTCGAAGGCACTCTGGAAGAGTTCTGGGATCGCATCTCCAGTTTGGATGCCGACTTTGAAGCCCGTAGGCAGGTGTTAGAGAAAGAGAATAAGCACTGGCGTTTCGTTGCCAAACTCGAAAAAGGAAAAGCATCCGTAGGATTGCAGGAAGTTAATTCGCTACATCCTTTCTATAATCTGGAGGGTAGCAATAACATTATTTTGCTTACCACCGAGCGCTATAAAGAATATCCGATGATGATTCAGGGATACGGTGCTGGTGCTGGTGTTACCGCCGCCGGGGTGTTTGCGGATATAATGAGTATAGCGAACGTTTAATCAGTTGACTGCCAACTCAAATGAAGTACATTATAATACTTGGAGACGGTATGGCCGATTGGCCTGTTGAGTCTCTAAATAACCAGACTTTACTTCAATATGCCAACACGCCTAATATGGATCTGTTGGCTTGTATGGGACAAAATGGAAGGTTAAGTACCGTTCCCGAAGGATTCCATCCAGGTAGCGAGGTTGCGAACCTTTCCGTGCTTGGCTATAATCTTCCCAAAGTATATGAAGGCCGCGGAGTCCTCGAGGCCGCTAGTATAGGTGTAGATCTTCAACTCGGTGAAATGGCCATGCGCTGTAACCTTATTTGTGTAGAAGGCAATATTCTCAAAAACCATTCTGCCGGGCATATATCTTCGGAAGAGGCAGAAGTACTCATCAATTTCCTTCAGGAAAAGCTCGGTAACAACCGTGTAGCATTCTATCCCGGTGTTGCTTACCGTCACTTGTTGGTGATAAAAGATGGAAATAAGAATATAGAAACCACTCCACCTCACGATGTTACCCTCCGGCCTTTCCATCCGTTAATGGTTAAACCATGCAAACCGGAAGCAACCGAAACTGCTGATTTAATAAATGACCTTATTTTGAGATCTCAGGAATTATTGAAAGATCACCCAATAAATCGGGCTCGTATAAGTAAAGGTAAAGATCCTGCAAATAGTATTTGGCCGTGGTCGCCCGGATACCGTCCGCAGATGGAACCGCTTTCGGCTATTTATCCGCAAATAAAGAATGGTGCAGTTATTTCAGCTGTCGATCTTATTCATGGAATAGGGCATTATGCCGGATTAGGGCGCGTTGATGTGGAAGGTGCCACCGGACTTTATGATACTAATTACGAAAACAAGGTTGCTGCCGCATTGGAGGCTCTTCGGGTTAATGATTTTGTATATCTGCATGTCGAAGCCAGCGATGAAGCTGGGCACGAAGGAGATATTCCCTTAAAAATCAAGACAATCGAAAATCTGGATAGTAGGGTAGTAGGCCCAATTTACGAAGAGGTAAAGAACTGGAATGAACCGGTTACTATTGCTGTATTACCGGATCACCCAACGCCTTGCGCGCTTCGCACGCATACTTCGGAGCCTGTTCCGTTTCTTATCTGGCATCCGGGAATTGAGGCGGATAGTGTGCGGACATACAATGAGGAAGCTTCAAAAGACGGGGTTTTCGGATTGTTGAAAGAGGATGGATTTATGAAAGAAGTGATTGGATAATACCGTAGGGCATCCCTTCGCATGGCACAAATCAAGGAAGGACACCCACAAGAGATGCCCCTGCGGTAAACGAAATAAAAACAATAACAATGAAATATTACAGCACCAACAAACAAGCACCAATGGCAACCCTAGAGGATGCTGTTATTAAAGGTTTGGCACCCGATCGTGGCCTTTACATGCCGGAAGAAATAAAGATCCTGCCACAACCGTTCTTCGATCAGATTGATACCCTTTCTTTTCAGGAAATTGCCTATCAGGTGGCGGATGCGTTCTTTGGAGAAGATATTCCCGCAGCAGTTCTTAAAGAAATCGTTTACGGCACATTGAATTTTGATACACCTGTTGTAAAGGTAAAAGATAATATATACTCGCTAGAGTTGTTTCGCGGCCCTACATTAGCCTTCAAAGATGTCGGAGCCCGCTTTATGGCCCGGCTGACAAGCTATTACACCCGTAACCAAAACCGTTCGGTGAATGTATTGGTGGCAACCTCGGGAGATACCGGAAGTGCGGTAGCCAATGGTTTCCTGGGGGTTGAAGGAGTTCATGTATATGTACTTTACCCCAAAGGAAAAGTGAGTGCGATACAAGAATGTCAATTCGCCACCCTCGGGCAGAATATTACCGCGATTGAGATTGATGGTACTTTCGATGACTGCCAGTCACTGGTAAAAGCCGCATTTATGGATAAGGAATTGAATGAAAAGTTGATGCTTACTTCTGCTAATTCCATTAATGTAGCCCGTTTTCTTCCGCAGGCGTTCTATTATTTCTATGCGTATGCTCAATTAAAGAAGCAGGGAAAATCCGATGAAATGGTGGTTTGTGTGCCTAGCGGTAATTTTGGTAACATCACAGCAGGGTTATTCGGCAAGCGAATGGGGCTCCCCATTAAACGTTTCATTGCTGCTAATAATCGCAATGATATTTTCTATCAATATTTGCAGACCGGCAAATACAATCCACGTCCTTCCATAGCTACAATTGCCAATGCAATGGATGTAGGCGATCCCAGTAACTTCGCTCGCGTACTTGATCTTTACGGCCATTCACACGAAACCATAACTGCCGAAATAAGTGGTGCAGCTTATACCGATGATCAAATACGGGAGACTATAAAAAAGGTGTATGATGAAACAGGGTATTTACTCGATCCGCATGGCGCATGTGGCTATCGCGCACTGGAAGAAGGGTTGAAGCAGGGGGAAGCAGGGGTGTTTCTTGAAACGGCTCATCCAACAAAGTTCCTCGAAACTGTGGAAGGTGTAATTGGGGAGAAAGTGGAGATTCCGGCAAAGATTCAAGAGTTTATGAAAGGGGAGAAGGTGAGTGTTGGGATGTCTAAAGAGTTTGAGGATTTTAAGGGCTATTTGATGGGACAATGATTCCGTATCAATGATTCAGTATACTGTAGGGGCATGCCCCTACGGGGTTTAGAACGCCCGAAAAAGCAAGTACTTACCTGTTGCATGGATTACAAAATGATCTGTTGTACTTTCGTTTAATGTTCCTTGCCACCAATTAGTGAAATCACTTAATGGATAAGCGAGATTTTCTCCTTTTAATCCTTTTGCTCCGAAATTGATAATTGATATTTGTTGACCAACAAAAGATTCAAACTTGCCACTGCTTTTACAAGGAGTAAAGATACCATAATCCGTAACCATTTGCACGTTAACCACATCCATATAATCCATTAATAAACTGATATTACCAAGCGTGTGATCTTCACGCTTTCCTGTTGCTCCGAGAATAAGGATGTTCTTTTTATTTTGTTCAATGCAATATTTTACCGCCTTTGTTTGATCGTTTGATTCTTGATCACTATCAGTAAACAGAATATCTGCGAATCTTTCCCGATTTTCTGTTGATATAGAATCACCATCACCAACTATTGCATTAGGAATATATCCCCGTTCAATAAATTCATTGGCGGCTCCATCGCAACAAACGGTAAAAAGGGAATTTCGCAGAAAATATAAAGGAAAAGAATGCGTTGGAAATTCACCATTCGCAAGGATTATGGCGTTGGGGAATATGGTTGCGGGCGGTAACGGATAATATCCGTTTTGAGAATAATTGTATTCTTGCAATCTTATGGAATGTCTATGATGGTTATACGGATCAAATTTGTTCATTCGCTCTCTTTTTCCAGTTTAAGTACCCAAAGATAGCAATAATCGTATAAAGCGCATACAGCACTGAAGTAAAATAGAGCTCTTTATAAATGTACAACCCCGAGCTCACTACATCAACAACAATCCATACTAGCCATTGTTCCACATACTTACGTGCTAGCATCCACATACCAATGATACTCAACGCGGTTGTAAAACTATCTATCCATGGAACATCGCTGTTGGTATAATTAATCAATATCCGGGCAATGGCAAGAAATGAAACTACGCAGATAATCGCCATAGGCAACACAGTACGAACGGGAGTGCGCGTTATCGGCAATTCACCTTCATGCTTCTTATTTCCTGCTAACCATACCGCAAGACCATATACAGCGGCACCCAGATAATACACATTGATACCCATGTCGGCATATAATCCGGCATCGTAATAAATGAAAATGTAAATCGCAGGCATAACAACACCCGCAAGCCATAACCAGATACTTGCCTTATATTCAAGCCACAAATATACCAGCCCGATGATGGTTCCAATTATTTCAAGATAATTCATATTTTGCAGTTATCCGTACACTGTAGGGGCTTCCCTTGTCATTCTCAGGACACCTGTAAAGGATGCCCCTACGTGTAAATTTAAAAACTCAACGTAACATTAAACAGCACATTTGTGCCTGCCATTGGATAATACATAGGGTCATTTACAAGAGTTGCATTCCCCATTTTCTTGCCATCCTCACCTCTTTCGTAAAGAACAGAAGTCATGGAGTAGCCATTTGTTTCATACTTCTCATTCAACAGGTTATAAACAGTTGCACCCACATTGATGCTCTTCAAACTTTTTAATTTAAATGTATATCCGGCATGGAGATTATTAACAAAAAAAGGATCAATTGAGTTTGCATTATTTCCGGTGTTATCCAAATACTGACGACTTACATATTGCGATTGAAGAGATGCTGCCCAACCTTTGTGATCCAAAGAAATCAAGCTTCCCGCCATGAAAGAAGGAGAGAAAGCGATAGGGGTAGTACCCATATCAACAGCTGTTTGGGTATAAAATCCTTCCCAGTAATCTCCATCAATATAATAATCACTATAATATGCGGTATAGTTTTTAATACGATTCTTACTCCATGTAGCATTCACATCCCAGCGGAGCCAAGGGACTATTTTAGCACCAGCGGTTACTTCTATCCCCATCCGATAACTGTCCTTTACATTCTCCGATAATGGCTCGCCTATTTCATCTAATTTTCCGTTTAAAACCAGTTGATCCGCATAATCCATATAATAAAGATTGACCCCGGCAGTAAACCAACTGCTTTGGTAAGAGTAACCCAGTTCATAGTCGAATAATTTTTCTGCTTTAGGAGCTTTTGTGAATATCCCGTCTGTGTAATTGTTACGTGTAGGTTCCTTTTGTGCCACAGCAAACGAAGCGTAAGCAGTATTATTACGGTTTATCTGCCAGAATATACCGGCTTTAGGATTGAAGAAATTGAATTTCTCATCAATGTTTAATTTGTGAAGATGTCCCGCGTCTTCTGTAGCAACCCATTTATCATTAATACCCTTTATTTTGTAAGTTATATACCGGTATTGTAAATCGGCATACAGATTAAATCCCTTGCCAAGATCGTAGCCGGCTTTCGCATAGATGTTACCATCGCCCTTTTTGGCCGTGTTGCGGTAGTATTCATGATCGGGTAGGAGATCACCAATGTAATTATCAATCCAAATTACTTTTCCATAATGATCATTCTCGTAGTAATTCGCACCGCCACCGATAGCAGCATCCAGTCGATCATTTTTATAGTTGAAAGAGAAAATTCCACCGCCAAACCCACTTTCAACGAGTTTGCGATGTACAAGATTTGATTTCTCTATTGTTTTTCCATCTACAATAAATGGTTTCAGCCCATATTCAATCAGCGTACGTTTGTTTTTGTATTCTTCATAATAGCCATTACCATCGGTATAATGCAAGGCAATATTCATTCGCCATTGAGAATTAAAAATATGATCCAGAAGAAGTTGATAATGGGTTTGTTTGTACTTATCTATTTGGTTATCATAATACACACCTTTTTTTATCTCTCCATTTGGATTCTTTTTCCGATTATTCTTTAAATCATCCTTACTAATCCCATCCCAGGCATGATATGTCTCCTCATCTCCACCGAAAGTAATGAACTTTACGCTGGTATTTTCACCATAATA
The DNA here is from genome assembly GCA_036724805.1 of Bacteroides sp. Lineage (GTDB taxonomy): Bacteria > Bacteroidota > Bacteroidia > Bacteroidales > Bacteroidaceae > Bacteroides. The sequence continues at coordinate 8,691 of DAIMFE010000063.1, read as the reverse complement.
ACCACCTTGTAGAAAATAAGATTTAAGATCGGCCGAAGCACGGTCGCGGTAGCCGTCTGTGCCAATGTTCGATACCCTTGCATCGAATGCCCAATGATTCTTCAATATACCGGTACCCACTTTAACCGTTTCTTTGTGCGTATTGAATGATCCATACGAACCTGAAACCTCGGCATAAGGTTTCGATGAAATCCCCTGCGTACGCATATTGATACTTGCCCCAAAAGCTCCCGCGCCATTGGTTGATGTTCCCGCGCCACGCTGAATTTGCATATCTTCCAGAGAAGAGGCCATGTCGGGCGTGTTCACCCAGAATATGGAATGGCTTTCTGCATCATTCATTGGAATTCCATTTGCTGTAACATTGATACGTGAAGCATCTGTACCACGCACGCGGATACTTGTGTAGCCAATTCCGGCTCCCGCGTCCGAGGTAGTGAGCACCGATGGGGTTGAAGTAAGAAGGAATGGGATATCCAGACCAAAATTCTGCTTCTTAATCTGCTCTTTCTTTACATCAGTAAAGGCAACGGGTGTTTTAGATGTTGCACGGGTAGAAATAATCTGAACTTCATCCAGATTAATTAAACTGTCCACAGGCGCCGGCTGCGAATAGGCACTCAAACCGATACATAGCATACCGGTAAGCATTACTGCTTGTTTTTTCATTTTCAAATAGTCTTTTTAGTTAAACAAGAAAAGGGGCACTTTTCTCTATCTTCCCTACGCTGGTACTAACCAGATCAGGTCAATGGGTATGATCTCAGCCCGTAATATTAGGGCACCCCTCAAATTAGCGAGTGTTTAAAGAAGAACGCTTTCTCCTTAAAAACGCCGCAAAAATACATCTTTTAGCGGAATAAGCAAAATATAATTGGTGATCTATATCAATTAATATCTTTCTCTTTCCCTGCATTCACAAACAGTACATCACCAATAGTATCGTAATTGGTAAAGAAATCAATACCTTCATGTTTGATTAAATACTCATTGAAACCGATAATGGTAAGTCCGGCATTGGGAGAATATTTGCAGATGGTTTGACTTAAGGTCTCGCCTTCGGGAATAAGAATAATCTCAATATTAGCAAGTGTTATCGGTAAACGGCCATCGGCAATCTTTTGAGCCAAATCTTCTTTTACTGTACCAACTTCTGTTTTAACGCTGGGAATAAATATTTTAATATGGCCTTTTTCCCAGTCCGAATGAGCCATGATAATATAGCCGAGTAAGATCATGAAGTTGGTATTCTTTTCATCTCCTTCTCGTATCCATACATGCAAGCCATTAGTGGGATGAATAAAATGTTCGGATCCGGCAAATATGCAAACATCAAAATCTCCGGCACGTACCAGATTTACGTTTTCCAGAATACGCGTTAATTCATCCGGGAAACGTTTATCATATTCAAACATTACCATGTTGTTTTCCATCCCCGAAATAGAAGGAGATTGTATAACCTGTGCTATAGCCGAGGTATAGGAAGGAGATATCATCGTATCGATATATAAACTTCCACCCGCTTCCTTTTGCGTTTGTATGAGTTTCTCCAAATCTTTTTGAGCCTCGTTATGAGTTTGGCGACTGTAATACCCCTCGATCAAATGAAAATAAGTGCCAAAACCGTGCCGGTAACTTATCCACCTCATCATTTGCAATACCTTATCCCGTTTAAACGAATTCTTCGAAATGCATATAGCCGCAGGACGCCATTCCTCATCTTCCATTCCGGCCTGATGCTTTTGCATATAGATTTGCAAGTGGCGGTTCAATTGGAAAAGTGCCCCTTTGAAGATGTTGACTATACCTTTTTGCTCTTTGTTGTTATGCTCAATGAATAAATAGATCACAATAATTATGGCATAAGCCAGAATTGTGTACAGCGGATTAATCATAAACATTACCCATACCGATAACAGGAAGCCGGCCAGAGAAACGTACCATTTACTATTAAAACGCGGCCGATAGGATGGGGGAGAGCCAAAGTGGTTAAGAAATGAACTTAAGCACAAAGTGCCGTAGGTTATCAAGAAAAACATGGTGATAATTTCGGCTACGGAATCTACATCTCCTAAAAGAATAAATATCAAAGCAATGAGGAACGATAATAATGAAGCGTTTCTGGGCTCAGCGTTGCTACCTTTTCCTCTGGCAAGAATGCGGTTAATGCGTCCCAGAGGAACAATTCCATCAATAGCTATGGCTTGCAATGTTCTGGGTGCTACCATCATAGCGCCTATGGCCGAAGAAAGAGTACAGGCGGCAAGTCCCACAGGAATTATGATTGCACCCCATACGGCAATTCGCGACATAATAAATTGATCGCTAATCAGTTCTTCCGGAGAGGCTGAAACGGAGAGTTTCCATATAACAAGAATATATACAATTAACCCGGTAACTGTTGCCAACATGGTTCCCAGCGGGATTGCTTTTCCCGGATTTTTCAAATCACCGCTTAAACCAACACCTGCGGTCATACCGGTGAAAGCCGGAAAACAAATGGCAAATATAATAAAGAAGCTGCCCATATTATGGATAGCAAAGTTGCTGGTTGATGTGGCGGTTAAGTCAATAGCCTCTGTTGGACTAATGGGCTTGCCCATGAAAAACATAATTAACGATAGCACCAGTAAAGCATTTACAATATATAGTAGTTTGATGCCTGATCCGGCTCCTTTCTTTAATATAACCCAGGCAAAAATGATAAATGTAGGAATACTGGCTATTTGTCGGGGTAACTCGTAACCGAATTTTGTAGCAAACCATAGGAAGAATGGCTGAAAAGCCTCGGCAAAGGCTATGGTGTAAAATGCTATACTAATGGTTTGAGATAGAAAAAGGGTTATACCAATGGTTGATCCTAGTTTTAAACCGAAAGAGCGGGATATTATGAAATATTCTCCACCACCTTCAACACGGGTGTTAGTGGCAAGTTCGGAAATAGCAAGGGCGGTAGGGATAGTAATCATGTGTCCTAACAGAACGATAATAATTGCTCCCCAAAAGCCCAGCATTCCGGTGGCATATCCTAAACGAAGGAATAAAATAGCACCCAGAATAGACGATATAGCTGTGAAATATACTGCAGCGGTTCCAAAACCACTTTTAGTGTTAATTGCTTTAGAATCTTTCATGGGGCTAATGTAAGAATTATTTTTTATTCTTTTCCGGATTTACTTTGAGTAACCAGGTATACCCCCGAAAAAATTAATAAAGAAGCCATTGCTTTTGTCCATCCAAAGCTGTCCATTCCCATAAGTACGGAAACACCTGCTCCCATTATCGGTTGTACGTAGTTGTACATACTCACAACGGTTGGGCGTAATGTTTTCTGTCCGATCATTACCATTACATAAGCAAAAAAGGTTCCAAATAGTACCACATATGCAACCTCCAGCCATACAGTTGGTGCGAATGATTGCGATAACATTGCAGAGATATCACCGAATGAAACCGGAATGAAGCAGATAGAGGCGAAGGTAAACATCCACTTCATCAATGTAAATATATTGTAACGGGATATTAATCCTTTAAAGATGGTAAGATAGCATGCAAAACTTATCTGTGCGGTAAGACACATCAGGTTTCCCCAGATATTGCCGGATTCTCCCAGCCCGCCATAGTTGCTAAGTATCAGGATTAATGCTCCTATCGTTCCCATTATTACCCCAAAGATTTTCATTGGTGTGGCGGGTTCTTTTAAGAACACTGCAGCCAATATCATGGTAACTATAGGCATAGATGTTGTTATAATCGATGCATCAATGGGAGAGGTGAGGGATAAACCAAAGATATACAATCCCTGGTTGAAGACTATGCTTAACAGTGATGCGAAAAACAACAACAGATAGTCGCGCTTTGCTACTTTTTGTTTGGGAGCAAATAGCGATGCTACCCAAAAACATGCGGCGGCTCCAACCATGCGCATAGTGGCGAGAGAAAGACCTGTAATTCCAGCCTCCATCGCGGCTTTACCTATAGGAGCCATCAGTCCCCACATGCTTCCGGAAGCGAGTAATGCCAGATGGGCTTTTGTTATTTTTGCATCCATATTTTACAGAATGAATTGTTTTAAGCTAAGAAGTGTGCAAAGGTAGTTATATATTTCTTTTGTACGTTCATATTTTAACGGCTTCCAACAAAACAGCTCGTTGCATTTCTCTCAAATGCGCGTTGTATTTCTCTCAAATGCGCGTTGCATTTTCAAATTACCACGTTGCTGTTGAGGCAAATGCACGTTGCATTTGGGAGAAATGCAACGTGCTGTTTTGTTGGTAGGGGCAAGCCTTGTGTAGCCGCCCTGCATAGCTGCATAGCAAAGTAAAAGGCTATCCAATTGGATAGCCTTTTACTTTAAAAAACTAATAATGCCTTTACAGCCTACCATCCGGGATTTTGAGCATCTTTTAAATTAGGATTTAACTGAATGTCGGTTCCTGGAATTCCCCAAACAAACTTATCGTGTCCGGCCGGAATCTCTTTAAGCATATTACCCGGTAAAGCAGCTTGTTCATTTTGAGGAGCGCTTCTTTTCATTGGCATTTTCCAACGTTTCAAATCGCTCAAACGTACTCCTTCTCCTAACATTTCTTTTGTACGTTCTACCTTAACGGCCTCTAACAAACTTTCTCCGGAAAGACCGGTCAAAGCATCTAGCCCACGAGCGGCTCTTAATTCGTTCAGACGTTTTAATCCGGCAGCATTGGTAGAGTGCGAACTAGCCTCGGCAACAATTAAATACATTTCTGCAATCCTGAATAAAATAGGATAATGAAAAGTATTACCGGATGCTGAAAAACGAGTAGTTCTTGGATACTTATTTAGTATATACAAATCTGTATACTTTGTAGTTTCTAATAAAACAACATCATTTAATAAATAAGCACTTTTACGATAATCTTCATCATCATACATATCAACTACCCATTTTTCTGGTATATAATCGGGCATATATGCTTGTTCGTTGTTTTGATAAGAAGTGTAATTGGAATTGGTATTTACAGTTTCCTTTTCCGCGTCTCCATATAAATGCATGATAATTTCCGAACAAGCATCATCTACCCACATGGCTTTAAAATCAGCTTCAGAGCTAACCAGAGGGAATTTTCCGGATTCAATAACAGCTTCTGCTGTCTGTATTGCTTTATCCCATTCATGGGTGTAAAGATACATTCTTGCTTCGAATGATGATAACGTTTCGGGCGTGAAACGCATGTTAGATCCATTATTTAGAGTTGTACTCACCGCTTTACTCCAATCTACCTTATTAAAATTGGTTCTAGCCGCTTCGATGTCTTTAAATATCTGGTCATAAACAGCAGCAACCGAAGAACGAGCAGGTTTATTTTCGATATCAAACTCTAACAAAAGTGGCACTCCGGGATCATTTTCCGCTGTTGTTGGTTCGTAATCTTTTGCGAATCTCTCCACTAGTCTGGAATAAGCCAACGCTCTCATAAAGTATACTTCTCCTAAGAACTGAGATAATAAATTTTCATCATTTTCCCCTTCTAGTACTATGTTTCCGTGGTTGTTGATTACATTATTCGCATTCGAAATAAGCCTGTAATTCAATTCCCATTGTACTTCAAGATCATAATCAGAGGGAGTAAAGTTATCCCAGGAGTAGGGAAGCCCAAATCTGTTTCCAAATGCCGGGGTTGAATGCAAGAGATCAGCCTGTATATCCTGTGTTATCATATGGCTACCATATGTTCCATTTCTCAAAAGAGAATAACCACCATCAGTTAATTTCCTTATATCGCCTATATTCTTCATCCCTTGAGAAAGTTCAATATCTGAATAAGGAAAACGATCCAGATCACATGAAACGAATGCAAGTGGCACAAGTATTAATATGGTTATTATTGTTGATATAATTTTTTTCATATTATTCAATTATTAAAATGTAAATTCAATCCCTACAGAGAATTGTTTAGTATTTGGGTTCATTCCTAAAGAAAGATTATTGTCCACTTCCGGGTCTGGGCCGGTATAATTGGTAATAGTAAATAGATTACGTGCAACGCCATAAACCCTTGCTCCTTGAAAGATAACTGTTTTCTTTAAAAAAGACTTGGGTAGATTATAGCCTATTGTTAAATTCTTTAGTCGCATAAAAGAAGCATTCTCGATTAAACGGGAATCAAATTGCGTAAATTGATAATCCATGCTTGGGAATCTTGTTATGTCTCCCGGCTTTTGCCAAAAGTCATTTACTTCTTTTGCTTGGTTGTAGCCATTGAATGATTGAGGATTCTGGAAGAAAAATTTGTCATTATTCACCAAATATTTTCCCAATTGGTAACTAAAATCGGCTTGAAGATAGAAATCTCTATACGTAGCGTTAAAACCTATACTTCCTTGTACCGGTGCATAATATTTATGGCCTGAGTTTTGAGCAAGTGCACTACTGGAAAAGTTTGAAGTAACATTGTTAGGGTCTTTTGTAGTTACTGTTGGGTCGTCACCCGGAACATACCATTGTGGCTTTCCGGTTTCAGGATCAACACCTGCCCAGAGAGGATACGCATAGGTTATCGGGTTGCCAACCGACCAATAAACCCCGTAATTTTCCATGTACCAATATTTTCCATCACCAGATGCTTCGGGAAATAGCTCTTTGATTTTTTGAGTGTTATAACCCAACCTCAAATAAGGACTAAAAGAGAAATTTTTAGTTCTTATGACTTCCGCGTCAATAGTAACTTCAACACCTTTATTGTTTAGTTTCGCTGTGTTTTTCATCACCTCGCGAACCCCTGATGTATATGGGTAAGGTACGGCAACTAAAACATCCGAATTGTTTTTATTGTAAAATTCAAGTTCCAGATTTATTCGATTGTCGAGCATCCCTAACTGTACTCCGGCAGTAAATAATGCTTGCTTTTCCCAGCCCATATGTGGGTTACCTACCTTATTAATAACCCAACCGGAACTCTTCATGTAATCTGCGGATATAGGAGCTGCTTCTGCCAGATCATAATATCCATAATAATTACTACCGAGCAAAGAATAATAACCATAATTGTTACCAATGTCTGAAATTCCCTGAGTTCCATAAGATACTTTAAGATCAAGAAGAGAGATTAGGTCAATATTCTCCATAAAAGCCTCTTCTTTGAGTTTCCACTTACCACCAATACTCCAGAAATTTCCTCCTCTGTTATCTTTAGGAAACCGGGATGTTTGATCATAACGTAAAGAGAAATCAATAAAATATTTGCTCCGATAATTATAACCCAGATTGCCGAAGAATGATAAATATGCATATTCATTTTTCGCTCCTCCTATCTCTATTGCCGAAGTTGCATGGCTTAGTAACGTTTGGCGATCGTCTTGCAATCCTTCTCCATATGAACTTGTGCTTTGGTAGTAATAACCAATCCATTCCTGCCCGGCTAATGCGCTGAAATAATGATTGGAGTCGATATTCCAATTATATTCGGCTGTATTAGTAAAAGTAAAAGTTGAGGCACGATAGAAATTTTCCGAAATGGTACCATTATTTAGGAACCCCATATGCGATGGTAATCTCTTTGAAGTTATACGTTGGTCGTATACATCTGCAGACAACTGTGTTTTAAGTTTCAAGTTGTCAATAGGGTCTATTATAAGAAATACATTGCCATTTGCATTAATTCTATTGTTTGAATAAGGATATTTATCTGATATGTATGAAAGAGAATATTGGTTCCATCCCGGGATTCTACCATAATATTCATCCCCATTTTCATCGTAAGGTGAATAGAATGGTTGTGCTAAAGATGAAATCCCTCCACCTAAATAGTTGGTGGTATATGGATTTGTAGCTCTATCATCATATCCTCCACCCAGATTCATTCCATAACTTAACCAATCAGTTAACCTCCCATTTATATTTGATCTTATAGTGTATCGGTCAAATTTCGAGCGATACGCCAAGCCTTCGGCGCTGTAATAACCTACCGAAGTAAAATAATTCAGTTTTTCATTTCCGCCTGAAATAGATAAACTTAAATCATAAGTTGGTGCTGAATCTTTGTAGTAGTATTTTCTCCAGTTGGTATTTACATCTCCATAATCCTTTTCAATTTGACTTATGGTTTCTTCTGTTCTTAACCCGGATTTCCGCCAGAAAGCCAATAATTCTGATGTTGACATCACATTATCATAGAAGTCGGTATTTGCCAAACTGCTGGAAGTGTATTGTGCCCTCAATGTTATAACAGGCTTAACATCTCTTCCTCTGGTTCCTTTTTTTGTGTTAACAACAATAACTCCATTTGCAGCGCGGGCACCGTATATTGAAGTTGCCGATGCATCTTTTAATACTGACAAAGATTCAAAATCTGAAGCGTTCATAGATAATATGGTTTGAGCAGATACAGGGGCTCCATCAAGAATATATAATGGTGCGGTACTTGCTTCTAACGAACCAACTCCTCTGATTTTAATAGAAGAGACTTCACTTGGTTCACCACTTGATGTAAAGACTTGCATACCGGCAACTTTACCTTGTAATGCATCGAAGACATTCGCAGTAGGTTTATTCTCGATAACATCTTTATTAACTACTGCTACGGAACCAACTATCATACCTGCTTTTTTCTCTGAGCCGTAGCCAACCACTACAACTGCATCCAAAAGTTGTGAATCAAGTTTTAGGCTGACCTTAACAGTTGGTTTTATTGCAACTTCCTGGGCTATCAT
>DAIMFE010000062.1:5556-19504 GCA_036724805.1 Bacteroides sp. | reverse complement strand
TGCGGCATATTTACATCTTTTTTTTTGAGCCTAAACAGCATCGTTTTTTTTGAGCTTAACTGCATCTTTTTTTTTGAGCCAAACCGAGAAATTATAGCGATTATTCCAATGAATATTTTGGGCTAAATAACATATATATCCTCAAAGAACACAAAGAACAGGAATATTTAATATTTATTCTGTAGGTATATTCAATTTAACTGATTTCATATAATTATATTTCGTCTCATTTCCATCACTTTGTGCACCAATCCTAAAATGATAACTTTTACCTTTCATCAATGTATTTGAATATTCATCCAGATCGATAGACAATTCAAAAAGTTCATTATCTGTTACTTGTCGATTTAAATCCTGCGTAATGTTCACCGTATTCATTGAATTCGATACATCTTCGTGGGCGTGGGCAAACAAAGAGATCCTTTGTACACTATTTTTGGTAATTTGCTTTAGTTTAAAGGTGGCGATTATTTTCCGACCTTCAATCCGAATTTGCGGATCGAGAATCCTTAAATATGGGGTTACTTTAAAAATATGCTCATTGTTACCGCTTGTTATATCCATCTTGAGAGTATCTTGAGGCACATAGTTCCCCCTATTGAGAACGATTTTATAAGAAGCGGAAAACATCATATCGTTGCGGAAAGTACCATCTTTTTTAATAACCATTTCCTGAACTTCCGGATTAGCCCAACCTTGCTCAATGTAATAAATTCTGGAACCATTGATAATTTCCTGCTCAACCAGTTCACCCGTTTCACTGTCGCGGATCTCTCCATAAAAACGAGCATCGGGACCATTCAAATTGTCTTTTTCGCAAGATTGGAAAAGCAATCCCAAAAAGATAACAGTTGTGATAATTTGTATTCTATTTTTCATCTTGTTTCTATTGTTTGTTTAATGATTTCATTTCTAATTATGGATTATGGATTCTGTATTAAACCATTAGATTCAATTCCCGGTATTTTTTTGTAATACCAATTATACAAGAAAGTTTTGGCTTCGATTCCTAAAGGATTTACGCGAACAAAGATATAGCAGGGTGGGTTGTGCCGAAGATCAAGAAAAGGCACCAGGCCTTTTCGAATACGGTTTTCGAACTCGGTATGGAATACCCTCCATCGTATTAAATCCCATCTTCTTTTATTTTCGAAAGCCAGTTCGATAAATCTTTCTTTGCGTACATTCTCTACGGTAAGCGGAATGTTATCGGTGTGGGCGGCACGATGGCGTATATCGTTCAATGCTTTCCCGGCTACGGTCTTTTCGGCTGCGGTTGAGGTGGTACATTCTACCACAGCTTCGGCATAATTTAATAAGATTTCGGCGTAACGAAACTCGATCCAATCCTGGGTACCCTTTTGAAATTCTTGTTCAATTTCATTATCAATCTGCATAAACTTTTTGAAAAGAAAACCACTTCGGGTATAATTACCTAAGGCAGGGTCGAAACCGGAATAATCCAGTGGTTCGGCAGCTCCGTAGGTATAGTACGTTTTTCCATCCAACCCTACGGAAGATGCCTGAGTGCGATAATGGAATGTTCCATCGGGGTTAACAAGTCCGCCCTGAATGATAATTTTGGTTGATCCCCAGTTTTCTCCGGGCAGTAAAACGGTTCCGTGCAAACGGGCATCTTTGTTTTCGAAAGCTTTATAAGGGGTATTCATGGGGTAAGTTATGTACTCGGCCTGCGGATCGAAACCGTTGTAATTATCTTCCTCACCGTCCACACGGGTTTTTACGGGAACACTTTTTCCGGTTCCGTCATCGGTATAATCTTCATAAGTATCAACAAAATCAAGTGTTGGATTCATTCTTCCGGGATGTCTTACCGATTGAACTTGGCGGGGACGGAACCATATATCGTAATTGTGGGTGAGAATAGTTCCTTTGACATAACTTTTGATAAAGATTGGTTCTCGCACGCCACTCAGGTATTGCGATGGATCTTGAAACAATTTGCGATAGTTCTCGCCTGCTCTTTCCACACTCTCCGGCTGGGGATTTGATAAGGCAAAAGCACCGCTATTCATCAACTGCCGACAGGCTTCCATGCATATTTTGTAATAATTATCTGCTTCACTGGCAGGTATTACAATCAATTCGGCGTCAACGGCAGGACCCGAGAAAGTTACATATGGGGCATGGGTGTATTTCGCCACCGATGCCGCATGCAATGCTACCCGTGATTTTAAAGCCAGCGTGGTGTACTGATTGGCTATTCGCGGATCTGCTTTTTGAGTGCTGGTTTGAGATTCCAATCCGGCATAGGCATTGTCGCAATCTTCCAGAATAAAATCCCAGGTTTGTTTCTCCGTGTTTCTTGGTACTTTCAGCCCCTCGATATCGCCTTCAAATCCTTGCGGTTCTTTAATTATCGGCACACCACCATACCGCTTCACCAATGCATAATAGGTATAAGCTCTCAGAAAATATGCCTCGCCCATTATGGCCTCTTTCTTTTGTTCGGAAATTACGGTAAGTTTAGGAATTATAGCCAGAAAGCTGTTAATATCCCGAATTAACGGATATCCGGCATCCCAATAGTTGAAAGCTTCTTCGCCGAAATCGTTGTATTCGGGATGAAGTGCTTCATCACAATAATGCGCAGGCATGAATCCTGAATTATTTACATCACCATCTACTCCAATATTAAAATTCTTATTGGGTGAATAGTTAAAGTCTTCAATAGGCAATCGTCCATACAGATTTGCCATGTGGCTTCTGATACCTTCTTCGGTAGAAAATAGTTGTTCTGCCGGAATTTTATTTTTTGGAGAGATATCAAGAATATCACTACAGCCGGATAAAAGGAAGCCTGCGGTTAGTAAAATTAGTGCATATATCTTTTTCATTTTCATCTGTTTTAGAAGTTTAAAAGGAAACCGAAATTGTATGTTCTGGTTAACGGATAGTTTAATCCGGCAAGCGCTGAACCCTCTACCCTCTCCGGATCGAACTGTTTCACAAAGGAGTTGCAGAATGTCAATAAATTACTACCGTTTACATAAATTCTCATCTTCTCTATTCCAAGAGATTTAAGTAATTTAGCATCGAAGGAATAACCTATTTCCACTGTTTTAAGTCGTAAATAAGAGGCATCTTTTCTCCATACTTTTGTATCACGGGTATAAAATGCACCCACGTTTTGTTCTAAACGCACTGCGGGCCATTTGCCCGGAATCCATTTGCTGTTCGGATTATAGATATCTTCACGGTGCCAACGATCGTAAAAATACTCGGGTGTATTACCGCCTTTAAATGCCAGCATTCGAGAATACACATCATCAAATTGAACGGTGTAATTTGCCGCTCCCTGAAACAAGCCGTAGAAATCGAAGTTCTTCCATTTCACATCCATGTTAAGTCCATAATGTATCATCGGCGTGTTCGCCCAGAACAAGGGGACTTTATCCCTGTCGTCCATAATACCATTTCCATTTACATCCATGATGATATAGTCGCCCGGAAGTTCTTTGTTATTTCCCTGATCACCATTTTGGATGATGCCCGAATTGATTTCGTTTTCGTTTTGAAAGCGCCCGGCAATCTGATACCCCCACACCATATTATCCCATCTATTGGATTGCTGGTTTCGCCAACGATCGTAGCTACTTTTAAATTCTCCCTGCTCTATGTGTTGCCTCTTTGTGCGTGCTAAATTAAAATTACCGCTAATGTGATATTGTACATTCCCTATTTTGTTGCTATGAGATACTGTAAATTCAATTCCTCGGGTACGGTCGCTGTTAATATTTTCTTCCGGAAGTGCTGCACCAAAGGTGTTGGGCAGGGTACCAGCTCGATTAGCAAGCAGGCCGCTCCTATCCCGTTGGTAAACATCGAACTCCATAGCAAAGAGTCCGTTGAACAATGAGAAATCTAAACCGATGTTATACATTTTTATTTCCACCCAGGTAAGTTTGTTGTTTATCAATCCCGGGGCTATAACACCATCGGTTAATATTCCAGGCAGAAAAGAGTATCTCCAGTTTTTGAGCCCATAGCCTTCAATAAACTGAAACGCCTGCCCGGCATCTTCACCGGATTTACCGATGGAGCCTCTTATTTTGAGATTATCAACGAAATCGAAGTTGTTTTTTATAAAACCCTCTTCAGATACCCGCCAGCCCAATGATGCGTTCGGGAAGAAAGCCCATCGCTCTCCCGGGGCATAACGGTAAGAGCCATCGTACCTAAATGCAAATTCGGCCAGATATTTGCCTTTATAATCATAATTCAGCCTGCCAATGTGGGATAAATAAGCTTTATCTTCGGAAGTTCCACTCATGGTTTGCCCGTTTTCGCGGCCGAAATCAATTTCATCATTCGTATAAAAATCATAAAAACGCCCAACACCAACAGATCGGGTGGTTTCCTCTCTACGTTCGAATACGTAGGTAGCAGCTATGTTATGGTTTTGTTTGATGGTAGTGTTATATATTGCCTGAAATTGCATATCCAGCCGCTTCATATCGTTATCACTATAAGATATGGACGAAGTTTCTACTTCGGCATTGGCTACGTATTCTTCCGTATCTTTGAAATAGGTATAAGTATCAAATGCCCTTCTCACTCCCTTGGCTTTCCGGTCGGTAAAGTCGTAGTTGAGCATTCCTTTTAGTTTCAAATCTTTGATAAAAGGTACGTTGTATTCCAGAATAAATTGGGTTTGTATACTGGTTATGTCTTCGTTGTTGTATCCCGAATAATCCTTATCGCTCCATGCAACGGGGTTGGTTACGTAGGAGAAATAGTTGTAGTAGTTGGGATTTCCATTTGCATATATGCCTTGCGTTGGCGGATTTATCCTTGTACTTCTGAAAATATCGAAGAAGGGGATGTTGGGTGCTTTGCGCTTATCGTATCTTCCACCCAGATTTACGGAAGCTACAAGATCTTTGGTTACATTCAAACTCACATTCGAACGAAAAGTGTATTTATCATACGACATCGAATTTTTCTTCAGAAAGCTTTCCTCTCCGGCATATCCCAGGCTTCCGAAGTATCTAATTTTGTCTGTTCCACCTTCAATGGAGAGTGTTGTCTGATATTGCGGAGCGGTAGAGCGAAAGGTTTCGGGGTACAGATTGTGACTTTCATATCCGGGTGTTCCGGTTATCCATTTATCCAGTTCGTCTTGCGTGAACAATGGGGTGCCGCCTGCGTTTACCGATGCTTCGTTCATCATGATCTGGTATTGGGCGGCATTCACCATTTTAGGTATTTCGGTTGGTTTGGAGATACCATAGTTTCCATTCAGGCTGATCCGGGGTTTTCCTTCTATTCCTTTTTTAGTGGTGATAACAACTGCTCCGTTACCAGAGTTCATTCCATAGATTGCTGCGGTGGCGTCTTTCAGGAATGAGATGCTTTCGATATCTTCTGGATTGAGTCGTTGGAACTCTCCCGCGCCATCGCGCACTACCCCGTCTATTATAAATAAAGGCGTTCCGAATCCACGAATGTTAATGTTTGAGCTGAATACTCCTGGTTCTCCGTTTTCCTGCCTGATACGCAATCCGGCCACTTTTCCTTGTAGGGCTTGTGCCAAACTTGGTGCTTTGGTACTCATGATTTCTTCTGTTTTCAGTTTGGAGACGGAACCCGTGAGACTTTCTTTTTTCTGTGATCCATATCCCACAACTACTACATCTCCCAGTTGTATCTGGTCTTCTCTTAATCGGATATTCAGTACTGTTGTGGTATCTTTTACAGTAATGGTTCGGGTTCGATATCCCAAATAGGAGATGCTCAATTTGGTTCCGGGAGAGGTTTTAATGGAGAAATTCCCATCAAGATCGGTTATTGCTCCCTGGTTTTGTATAGGAGTCGATATAGCGGCTCCAATAATAGGATCTCTTTTTACATCGTAAACTTTTCCGGTAATAAATAATTCATTTTGTGCGAAAAGAGAGTTGAGTGAAAGAAATATTCCAAAGGCCATTAGTACCATTTTTAGGAATAACTCGTTAGTGGGCTTCTTTTTTGTTGCCATAGTGTAAACTACATCTATTAATTAATAATAACAAAAAATTAACCTGAGTAATGAATGGTGGATGCCTAAGGATCAGCACTCCGTGAATTTGTCTGGAGATTATGTAATAAAATCAACGGCCAAATTAGAAATAAAGAATATATCCTGCAAGAAAAAAAATTATACGAGAGGGGTTATTTCCTATTGAAGACAAAAAAAAATCAATTCTAGGAAAAAGGGAACTGTTTCGGTTCTCTTCAAGTTTGGTGCAGTTTATGAAAAAGACACTTATTATGGATGAAATAAGATGTGGTACAAAAGATAATTTCCCTATTTCCCCCAACATTAATCTTATTTTAATGCTCTTATTAACCTTTATGCCTTATGTTTGCCCTATAAATTATTTTATCACAAATAATACCTACTAAACAATTAACGCATAATGAAAACATCAATTAAAATTATCGGCACTGTTATTCTTTTTTTGCAGTTGTCGTTACTCTCTCCTGTCAGTCTACACTCGCAGGAGTTATTTCGTAATCCCAATGTTCCGCAACACGAACGAATCATGGATTTGCTTTCCCGGCTAACCATAGAAGAAAAGATTGGTTTACTCCGTGCTACCTCTCCCGAGATAACACGCCTCAATATCCCTAAGTATTATCACGGCAACGAAGCACTTCATGGGGTGGTGCGTCCGGGACGCTTTACTGTCTTCCCGCAGGCCATAGGGTTGGGAAGTATGTGGAACCCCGAACTGCATTACCAGGTGGCTACCGCGATATCTGATGAGGCACGCGCCCGTTGGAACGAGCTGGATTATGGGCGAAACCAAACCATGCAGTTCAGCGATTTGCTTACTTTTTGGTCGCCTACCGTTAATATGTCGCGCGATCCGCGTTGGGGACGTACACCCGAAACTTATGGCGAAGACCCTTATCTCACCGGAGTGCTGGGCACAGCCTTCGTGAGAGGTTTGCAGGGAGATGACAAGCGCTACCTCAAAATAGTATCTACCCCGAAGCATTTTGCAGCCAATAACGAAGAGCATAACCGTTTTGTTTGCAACCCACAGATACCCGAAAGGCAATTGCGAGAGTATTATTTCCCCGCTTTCGAGATGTGTGTAAAGGAAGGAAAAGCCGCCTCCATGATGTCGGCCTACAATGCATTGAACAATGTTCCGGCTACTTGTAACCCGTGGTTGCTCAACAAGGTGCTTCGCGAAGATTGGGGATTCAACGGATATGTGGTATCCGATTGCGGCGGTCCGAGCCTGTTGGTATCCGCGCATAAATATGTTAAAACCAAAGAAGCAGCGGCAACCCTTTCTATCAAAGCCGGGCTTGATCTGGAATGCGGCGATGATGTATATATTGAACCGCTTCTGAATGCCTATAACCAACACATGGTATCTAAAGCTGATATTGACACAGCAGCCTACCGTGTGATACGGGCACGCATGCACCTCGGCCTTTTCGATGCTCCGGAACTAAATCCGTACAGTAAAATTCCCGTATCTGTGATAGGTTCGGAGAAGCATAAAGAACTGGCGTTAGAATCTGCCCGTCAAAGCATTGTGTTGCTGAAAAACAGCAAAAACACTCTTCCTATCAATACGAAAAAGATTAAATCCATTGCCGTTGTAGGTATCAATGCCGCCAGTTGCGAGTTCGGAGATTATAGCGGAGCACCCGCCAACGAGCCTGTATCCGTATTACAAGGCATTCGCAACCGGGTTGGTAACGATGTAAAGATTGTACATGCCCCGTGGAAATCGGCTAAAGACGGTATGGAACTTATTCAGGGCGATAACTTCCCCGAAGGATTGAAGGCGGAATATTTCGACAACATGAAGCTGGAAGGCGCACCGCAAGTACATCGCGAAGAATGGATCAACTTCGAACCCGCCAATCAGGCTCCCGACCCGTTTCTGCCTAAATCACCGCTATCTATCCGCTGGACGGGCAAACTTCGCCCAACCGTTTCGGGCAATTATACTTTCAGTTTTAGTTACGATGATGGCTGTCGCTTTAGCCTCGATGGTAAAATGCTTATCGACAAATGGAGAAGCGGCGGTATATCTACCGATACGGTAGCTGTTTATCTGGAAGCCGGAAAGGATTACAACCTGAAAGCTGAATATTATGATAACCGCGACTATGCCCTCGCCCGCCTGCAATGGCGCGTGCCAAGCGTAGCGAAAAAAGAACGCATTGATCTTTACGGCGAAGCCGGACAAGCCGCCCGCAATTGCGATATGGTGGTTGCTGTGCTGGGTATCAACAAAACGATTGAGCGCGAAGGAAAAGACCGTAACGATATCTTCTTGCCCGAAGACCAGCAGGAGTTTATCAAAGAAATATACAAAATCAATCCTAATACCGTAGTGGTGTTGGTTGCAGGAAGCTCACTGGCTATCAACTGGATGCAGGATAACCTGCCTGCCATCGTTAATGCCTGGTATCCGGGCGAGCAGGGCGGAACCGCCGTTTCCGAAGTTCTCTTTGGGGATTATAATCCAGCGGGGCGTTTACCGCTTACCTATTACAACTCTTTGGATGAACTTCCCCCGTTCGATGACTATGATATCACGAAAGGGCGTACCTATCAGTACTTTACCGGAAAACCTTTATATCCTTTTGGTTATGGTTTGAGTTATACTTCGTTTAAATACAGTAAACCCGAAATTAAGGATATGGGCAATGAGTTACTGGTGTGCTTTAATGTGCGGAATACCGGAAAGTACAATGGTGATGAGGTTTCGCAAGTGTATGTAAAACTGCCGGATGTAGGTGTGGCGATGCCGATTAAGGAGCTGAAAGGTTTCCAACGGTCAACCATCCGCAAGGGTGAGGATAAGGTTGTGCAGGTAACTATTCGGAAGGATTTGCTGAGGTACTGGAACGATAAGAGCAATCAGTTTGTAACCCCGAAAGGGAAATATACGTTTATGATTGGTGCTTCTTCGGAAGATATCCGGTTAACGAAAGAGTTTGAATTACAATAAATTTATCTGCCAACTAATATTAAATACGTATGAAGTTAAAATACTATATCATTACATTTCTGGCTATTTGCCTTATCGTGCCCGGCAATACCTTCGGACAGGAGAATTACCCGTTCAGAAACCCCAACCTACCGATCGATGAACGTGTTGCCGACTTAGTATCCCGGCTCACTTTAGAGGAGAAAGTAGACCAAATGCTTAACAACACTCCTGCCATAGACCGTTTAGGAATACCATCGTACAACTGGTGGAACGAATGTTTGCACGGTATTGGCCGCACCGAATATAAAGTAACCGTTTTTCCACAGGCCATTGGTATGGCTGCAACATGGGATGTAGAAACTTTTAAACAGGTAGCCGATGCTATTGCCCAAGAGGGGCGTGCCATTTACAACGATGCATCGTCTAAAGGCAACCGCGCCATTTATCACGGTTTAACCTACTGGACACCCAATATCAACATATTCCGCGATCCACGCTGGGGGCGTGGACAAGAAACCTATGGTGAAGATCCTCACCTTACAGGCGCTATGGGAAAAGCCTTTGTAGAGGGATTGCAGGGCGATCATCCCAAATACCTCAAAGCCTCTGCCTGCGCCAAACATTATGCCGTACACAGCGGACCCGAGAATACCCGCCACAGCTTTAACACCCGCGTAACCGAATACGACTTATGGGATACTTATCTCCCTGCTTTCCGCAACCTCATTGTTGATGCCAATGTTTCGGGCGTAATGTGTGCTTACAATGCTTATGCAGGAGAACCGTGCTGCGGTAACTCAATGCTGATGCAGGATATTCTCCGCAACAAATGGAAGTTCACAGGGTACGTAACATCGGATTGTGGCGCCATTGATGACTTCTTTAACCACCACAAAACGCATCAGAATGCTGCCCTGGCTGCTGCCGATGCTGTGTTTAACGGAACAGATATCGACTGTGGCAAAAATGCATACAAAGCATTGGTAGAGGCCACCAAAGGCGGATTAATTACCGAAGAACAAATCAACATCTCGCTGAGCCGTCTGTTTAAAATACGTTTTCGCTTGGGTATGTTCGACCCTGCCGAAATGGTTCCTTTCTCTACTATTCCTGTTTCAGTACTTGAGTCGGATGCGCATAAAGCTCTTTCTCTTAAAATGGCGCGCGAATCAATGGTATTATTGAAGAACGAAAACAACATGTTGCCACTAAAGAAGAATCTCAAAAAGATAGCCGTTATCGGTCCGAATGCAGATAATTCAACTGCGGTTTTGGGTAACTACAACGGTTTCCCAACCGAAATTGTTACTCCTCTTACCGGAATTAAACGCAAGGTAAATAAGAAAACAGACGTTATTTACGAAAAGGCTGTAGATTATGTAAGCGAACCCGATAACGATGCCTTAGCCGCATTGGCCGCAAAATTAAAAGGTGTTGATGTGGTTATTATGGTGGGTGGTATCTCTCCCGAATTGGAAGGGGAAGAAATGCCCGTTAACATTGAGGGTTTCACCCGGGGAGACCGCACTAAGATTGCTCTACCCCGCGTTCAGACTGCATTATTAAAGGCGCTTCATAACGAAAATATCCCGGTTGTTTTCGTTACCATGTCGGGAAGCGCTATTGGTATGGAATGGGAAGCGGCCAACATCCCCGCTATTCTGAATGCATGGTATGGCGGACAAGATGCCGGAACGGCCATCGCTGATATTCTGTTTGGGGATTATAATCCTTCGGGACGCCTACCGGTTACTTTCTACAAGACCGAAAAAGATCTGCCTGCTTTCAATAACTTCGATATGGAAGGACGTACTTACCGTTACTTCGGCGGTGAAGCCTCTTATCCGTTTGGTTACGGTTTGAGTTATTCTGATTTTGAATACTCTTCTTTACAGGTGCCCGAATCGGTAAGTAAAGATCGGAATCTAACTGTAACAGTGGATGTTACCAACAAGAGTAAAAAGGATGGCGATGAGGTGGTGCAGTTATATGTAACGCACAATACTTCTGATTTCCGCACGGCATTGTACACGTTGAAAGGTTTCAAACGTATTCACCTGAAAGCGGGTGAAACGCAAAAGGTAACATTTGAGGTTACTCCGGAACAGCTTAGTGTAGTAAACTTTGAAGGAAAAACGGTTTACCAACCAGGCAAGGCTACTATTTATGTGGGTGGTAGTTCTCCGGCTAAATCAACGGCCACAAAACTTCCGGTAGTGAGCAGGGGGGTTACTTTGAAGATGTAATCCCAAAATGTAGGTGTTTTCTGTCTTACGCTGTTTATTCCCAGCCAAATGCACGTTGGTGTCATAAAAATAGGTGAAATATTGCACATAACAAAGCGTTGGGTAAAATTCTTTATGCCAACGCTTTAATTAGTGATTAAAGGGGAGTCGTTGCGGATTTAAGGTATATCTGTATATTTTATTTCACACATTTACAAATTTGTAACTTGCAACTTGCAACGCGTTAACATATAATTTATAAATTTGTAACTTGTAACTTGTAACTTGTAATTTGTAATTTGTAACAATACAACTTGTAATTGAATGAATTTTGAATTAATTTCTCCCTACAAACCCACTGGCGACCAACCCGAAGCGATTGAACAACTCACTGAAGGATTACTGAACGGAACGCCTGCACAAACATTATTAGGGGTAACAGGATCTGGAAAAACATTTACTATTGCAAATGTTATAAAGAACATTAACAAACCTACTCTTATTTTGAGTCATAATAAAACACTTGCTGCACAATTATACAGCGAGTTCAAAAGTTTTTTCCCTAATAATGCAGTGGAGTATTATGTTTCTTATTATGACTATTACCAGCCGGAAGCATATTTACCGGGTTCGGATACTTATATAGAAAAAGATCTTCAAATTAATGATGAAATAGATAAATTAAGATTGGCAGCTACTTCCTCATTGCTTTCAGGAAGACAGGATGTTATTGTAATTTCATCGGTATCCTGTATTTATGGTATGGGTAATCCGGCTGATTTCTATAATAATGTTATCGAAATACAGGTTGAAAAGAATTTCAGCAGGAATGTTTTTTTGAGAAGATTAGTAGATAGTTTATATGTGCGGAACGATATAGACTTAAACAGGGGCAATTTCCGGGTTAAAGGCGATACTGTAGACATTGCTCTTGCATACACCGATAATATTTTACGGGTTATTTTCTGGGGAGACGAGATAGAATCAATTGAAGAGGTTGATCCTATCAGCAATTTCTCATTAAATAAATTTGATTCTTACAAAATATATCCAGCCAATTTGTTTATGACAACAAAAGAAGCTACTATACGGGCTATTCATCAAATTGAAGATGATCTCACAAAACATGTAGCATATTTTGAATCCATTGGTAAACCTTTTGAGGCAAAACGTCTTTACGAACGAGTAACATATGATATGGAAATGTTACGTGAACTGGGACATTGTTCGGGAATTGAAAATTACTCTCGTTATTTTGATGGTCGTAAACCTGGAACGCGCCCCTACTGTCTTCTTGATTTCTTTCCAAAAGATTACCTTATGGTTATTGATGAAAGTCATGTAAGTATACCCCAAATCAGAGCTATGTATGGTGGTGACCGTGCCCGAAAAATAAATCTGGTGGAATATGGCTTCAGGCTTCCTGCTGCAATAGATAACCGCCCATTAAAATTCGAGGAATTTGAAGGAATGACAAATCAGGTGATATATGTAAGTGCTACTCCTGCCGACTATGAGTTGATTCAGTCTGAAGGGGTTATTGTTGATCAGGTAATACGTCCTACCGGTTTGCTCGATCCTGTTATTGAAATCCGTCCGAGTATGAATCAAATTGATGATTTGATGGAAGAAATACAACAACGGGTAGAAAAAGATGAAAGAGTATTAGTAACCACCTTAACTAAGCGCATGGCGGAAGAATTGACAGAATATCTTCTGAACCACGGTATTCGTTGTAACTATATTCACAGTGATGTGGATACTTTAGAACGAGTTAAAATTATGGATGATTTAAGACAGGGTATATTTGATGTTCTTATTGGTGTTAATTTATTACGCGAAGGTCTGGATTTGCCGGAAGTTTCTTTGGTTGCCATTCTTGATGCAGATAAAGAAGGTTTCCTACGTTCACATCGTTCGCTAACGCAAACTGCGGGAAGGGCTGCCAGAAATATTAATGGTAAAGTTATTATGTATGCAGATAAGATAACAGAAAGCATGAAACTGACTATAGACGAGACAAACCGTAGACGAGAAAAACAACTTAACTATAATGAAAATCATGGAATTACTCCTACGCAAATCAAAAAAGCAAGAAACCTTTCAGTCTTTGGAAAAGGAACAGACAATGTTGAATATAATGCATATGTAGAACCCGAAAATCCAACTCTGGCTGCGGATCCGGTTGTTCAATATATGACGAAACCTCAATTAGAGAAAAGCATTGAAAGAACGCGTAAACTAATGCAGGAAGCTGCCAAAAAATTAGAATTTATTGAAGCAGCACAATATCGTGATGAACTCATTAAGTTACAAGATATTTTAAAAGAGAAGTGGTCTAGTTGATATAAAATATTTAATTAATGACGCAATATCTTAATGTATGTTATAAAACGGGAAATTTCACCTTTATAACTTGCAAGTTTCTTGTAAAATCCGCACATTTGCAATGTGTTTTTCATAGTATTAGATTTAAGGTTAACAAAGGTTGGGATCAGGCGTGATCCCTTTTTTTATGTTCTCAAACTTCATTAATTAATCCCAAAATGTCCATTAGGATAATCTTAAAACTTAGTGATAAATGTGCGAACGTTCAACCGGAGCGGTGCAATTTACCAAGTTTGTACCCCTCTAAATGCAACGTGCTGTTTACCTAAATGCAACGTGCTGTTTACTAAATGCAACGTGCTGTTTGCCTAAATGCAACGTGCTGTTTGCCTAAATGCAACGTGCTGTTTGCCTAAATGCAAC
>DAIMFE010000062.1:0-5456 GCA_036724805.1 Bacteroides sp. | reverse complement strand
GTGTATTTAGATTAAAAATATAAAACAAAATCCCTACGCGCTATGTTATAACTTTAAAATGTATAATTATGATAGCAGATGTAGGAAGAATTATTTTATCATTGGACATTTTTACTTTTGACTGCATTGGATGTGAGAAATGTATAAAAAATTGTCATCAAAACGTACTCCAATTAATTGATAACGGATACTGTCGTTACGCTATTGTACGCTATTTGGATAAATGCAATGGATGCGGTAAATGTGTGGATGTATGTAAAACTAAAGCTATGAGAATGATTGTAAAAGAATGCTCTTAAGTTACATAGATAATTTAAAGTTTTCATGAAATAGAACCAAAAGCATCGGCATTTCGGAAACATTTTTTATATTTGAAAGAATTATTAAAGAACCAAAGCCACTTACAGACATTTATGAGAAAATTTCTTCTGTTAGTACTTTCTATAATCTATTTTTTACAACCTGCCCAAGCTCAGAAAGTCGGCCTCGTTTTAAGTGGTGGTGGAGCTAAAGGCCTCACTCACATTGGAATAATCCGGGCTTTAGAAGAAAATAATATTCCGATAGATTACATTGCAGGTACTTCCATGGGAGCAATTATTGGGTCATTATATGCCATGGGTTATTCCGCGGATGACATGGAAGCATTAATCGGATCAGAAGATTTTTCCCGTTGGTACACCGGGAAAATTGAAGAAGATTACATGTATTATTTTAAGGCGAACCGCCCTACCCCGGATTTTTTCAATATTCGCTTATCTTTTAAAGATTCTCTTTCCAGTGTAGCATCACAAATCTTACCCACCAGTGTTGTAAATCCAATTCAAATGAATTTGGCGTTTATTGAGCTATTTGCTGCTGCCACTGCATCAAGCAAAGGTAATTTCGATAATCTGTTTGTACCTTTCAGGTGTATTGCGTCCGATGTATATAATAAGAAAGAATTGGTATTAAAAAACGGCGATCTTGGTGATGCTGTGCGTGCTTCTATGAGTTTCCCCTTCATGTTTAAGTCTATCGAAATAGATGGAACCTTAGCTTACGATGGTGGAATATATAATAATTTTCCCACCGATGTGATGCAAGAAGATTTCCATCCGGATATTATTATAGGGAGTGTGGTTGCCAAGAATCCTTCCAAACCTGACCAGAACGATATTATGAGTCAGTTAGAAAACATGATAATGCAGAAAACCGACTATACGATGCCCGATTCACTTGGAATCTTATTGACGTTTCGGTACGACAATGTTACTCTTATGGATTTTCATAAATTAGAAGAATTGCAACAAATTGGTTACGATCGTACTATGAGTGTTATGGATTCTATAAAGAGACGGATTCACCGTAGAGTTGATAAAGAAAATGTGCAGTTAAGACGAATGATTTACCGGAGTGGGTATCCCGAATTACGTTTTAAAAACATACACATTGAAGGTGCCAATGCGCAACAACAATCTTATATAAGAAGTGAGTTTCAACGAGATGATTCTGGCTTCTTTGGGTATGAATCCGTAAAACGAGCATATTTCCGCCTCTTATCCGATAAAACCATTTCGGAAATTATGCCTCATGCCGCATATCGACCAGATGAAAATGCGTTTGACTTATATTTAAAGGTAAAGATAGAGGATCAGTTTTCTATACGGTTGGGAGGAAATGTATCAACTACCAGTTCAAATCAAATATATTTTGGTGTAACTTATCAGGATCTTAACTACTATTCTAAAGAATTTAGTTTGGATGGGCAAATCGGGAAAATATATAACAATGCTCAATTTATGGCAAAAATGGATTTTCCTACTACTATTCCAACCTCTTATAGGTTTATCGCCTCACTAAGCACATTTGATTATTTTAAAAAAGACAAAATATTTTCTAATAGAGATAAGCCAGCTTTTACCAAGAAAGAAGAACGTTTTGCCAAATTAATGGTTGCTCTTCCGTTTCTATCAAGCAAAAGAGCAGAGTTCAGTTTTGGAGTTGCAAAGTTGGATGATATGTATTTTCAGGAAAACACAATCAACTTTGATGAAGATAAATATGATAGAAGTGAATATGTAATCTTTGGTGGTTCAATCAGCATTAATGGAAGTACATTAAACAGACGTCAACATGCCACGCAGGGATATAGTGAAACCCTTATTGCGCAAATATATAAGGGAAAAGAAAAATTTCGTCCGGGCGTTGAATCGGATAAAAAAAACAGATACAGTAATGGCCAAGCCTGGTTGCAAATTTCGTATACACGGGAAGATTATCATCGGCTTGCCCGAAAATTTACTTTAGGTAGTTATGTAAAAGGTTTATATGCGTCCAGAAATTTCTCGGAAAACTATACTGCCACCATGCTACAAGCTGGCGAGTTTGCTCCTACTGCACATAGTAAACTAACCTACAATGAGGCATTCAGAGCTAATCAATATGTTGCTGCCGGATTGAAACCAATACTTCATTTAAACAATTTATTTCACCTGCGAGGAGAATTTTATGGATTCATGCCTATTTTCCCAATTGAAAGAACTTCTTTGAATAAGTCATATTATGGCAAATCTTTTTCACAATTAGAATACATGGGAGAGGTTTCATTAATTTGTGCCCTGCCGTTCGGAAGTATTGCAGCTTACGTAAACCATTATAGTTCACCCAAGAGAGAATGGAATGTTGGAATAACTTTGGGCTGGCAGTTGTTTAACTACCGTTTCTTCGATTAATTAGGATAAAAAACAGATAAAAGTTCTTGTATATTTAGAAAAAGCATGTATCTTTGCACCCGTTAAAGAAATGGCCGCGTAGCTCAACTGAATAGAGTAGCTGACTACGGATCAGCCGGTTACAGGTTTGAATCCTGTCGCGGTCACTATTTAATCACAAGGTCGCGTAGCTCAACTGAATAGAGTAGCTGACTACGGATCAGCCGGTTACAGGTTTGAATCCTGTCGCGATCACAAAAAATCCTCTGCATGCAGAGGATTTTTTGTTTTTAAGACTGGGACACCCAAAAGGTATCATCACTCATTACTTCATTATTAATAATGGTGTATCAGAATGGAAAACCATTTTCTTAGCTATACCAGGATTAAATAATCGTGAGAATATATTCCTCTTATACGATGGTAAAGTAATTAAATCTATATGATTTGATTTTATATATTTATCCAGATTATCCAGCAAATCATCATCCATAACTACATCATACTGAATATTTTGCAATGCAGGATATTGCTTTTGGAAATATTCTTTTATCCCTGCCAATTTTACTTCATTCCATGAATCTTTTGAATTAGTTAGATTAATAAGAAATATTTGAGAATGTAGTGGCCTTAAGGCATTGAGAAATATATCAAATGTAATTAGATCCCGTTGATCAAAAGTAGTTAAAAAAGCAAAGCGCTTAATGGATTCTAAATTATGTATTGGCGTATTTTCGGGAATAGTTAATACAGGAACCCTGCTCCTATCTATCACCTCGGCAGTAACGCTACCAATTAAATCAATGTCTTTTTGATTCTTTCCACGAGTACCCATCACAATCATTACGGGTTCGTATTCTTTTGAATACCTTAAAATTTCTTCTTCCGGAATTCCTTCTCGCAAAACGCAATTATATTTTACATTTGGAAAATCACCTGATTCAATTTTCCCCCTAATATCTTCTGATAGTTTGTTTATATCAGAATTTACTTTCTGAAGTATGGTTTTTACGCTCTCATCATCAGCAATCTGATAATTAAAAACATCTCCGTAAGGCAATGAAGACGCATATATTGGCGTATAATAAGCATGCAATAAAACTACTTCCGAGTGATATGTTTTGGCCAATTTAAAACCTAATTCACTTGCTTTTAGAGAGTAATCAGAGAAATCTATAGGAACAAGAATGATGTTACTCTTTCTTTCTTTATCTGTTTCTTCCCTTTCCTTCTCCCCTACTACATCTTCAGATAGCCAGGCAGAGCTTTCGATTATTTTTAACGCATGCGGCAAATCACTTTCTTTAATTCTGACGCGTACACCGGAAGACACAACCGGCTGAATTTGATTTACATTATGAATGTATGCTTCAATACCTTCATTTTCCAATACATTTTTGAGAATCTGAGCTTTGGAGTAAGTCAGAATAGCTAAGGTAACTAATTTGTCTTCCATAATTCTTGATTTTTATTTGAATAAAGAACATAAAATAAATCCCAATTGTTCATTACAATTGGGATTTGGTATATCGTGTTTTGTTAAACTTGCGTAGCTTCGGTAGCCTCTTCTTTTTGCATTTTACTGTTTTCTTCTTTTAATATTCCTAAAGCCCGATCCAGAACAGTTGTGTCATCCAGCATCACCAGTCCTCCATCGGGACCGGGCTCTAAGTGAATTCCGACACTTTTCCCCTCCTTGAAATTATGACCGCCAAAGAAGTTTCTTACTGTGCTTACATGAAGCCCTAATTCATCTGCTATTCTGTGCATGCTACCGATAGGCAGTGAATCTTTTATTCTACGAAGTTCATTGAAAGTTATTGTTCTCATGCTCCATAAATTTAATGGTTAATAATAAATGTTATATTTTTACTATCACGCTATAAACATAAGAAAAATAAAAGACAAATCAAAATCTATTATGGATATTTTTGGATACTTTCATTATATTATTTCAATGTCTGACGCAGAAATCCAACCGACTTTTCCATCCTCGAGACTAATTTCTTTCCAGCTTTTCATGGAACCGTCCTTAATCCGAACCTTGTGACCTTCATGAAGAATAAACAAGCTGGTTCCATTGTCATTTGGTGTACTTCTAACGGTAACACTTGGGCTAACAACTATTGCAGTGCTTCTGTTGGTTAGTACACCTTTTTGATAAAAAGCAAATCCATTGGTACATATTGAGAAGAATAGAAACATTATAGCCGCAATAAACCCTACCTTTTTAATAACAGCTTTGCTCGAGAAGATCAGAAAATATAATCCGGCAAGGAAAAAAATAAAGAAAACGATTCCCCATTTTGCCCAAACATCAACACTTGTACTGTTTATCAATGATTTTATCCAGCCTATAAAGAATATATCAGGTATTTCATCTATCTTATCTACTGTTTTGCTCTTTGCTATTTCCAGATTAAAACGAATATCTTCATTGCCTGGATTTAACAGTAATGCACGTTCGTAATTCAATATAGCTTTTGCAATATTACCTGATTTAAAATAACTGTTTCCAAGGTTATAGTATACTTCCATAGCTTCTCCCTGGTGCAGAATTTTTTCATATATTTCAATAGCAGTTGCATAATCATTATTCATATATGCGCTATCTGCTTCAGCTTTTGTTGTCGAAAGATCGCAATCTGAGGCCAGATTAGTAGGAGTTTCTCTAGTAATTTGATTATCATCAACAATTAATAAAGAATCTTGAGCTAAAGCATGGATAGTAATAAAACTATATAATATAAAGAATATTTTTTT
>DAIMFE010000061.1:10962-19795 GCA_036724805.1 Bacteroides sp. | reverse complement strand
TAAGATGCCGCAGGATATCCTCCTTTGGAGGAGGTGCCCGAAGGGCGGAGGAGGACTTCAAAAACAAAATACAATGAAAGAAAAATTTAGCATACTAACCTCTACTTGTGTACCATTACCATTAGAGAATGTGGATACCGACCAGATTATTCCTGCCCGTTTTCTGAAAGCAACAACCAAAGAAGGCTTTGGAGATAATCTCTTCCGTGACTGGCGCTACGATAAGCAAGGCAACAAAATAGAATCCTTTGTTTTGAACAATCCAACTTACAGCGGCAAAATACTTGTTGCGGGTAAAAACTTCGGTTCGGGTTCCAGCCGCGAGCACGCAGCCTGGGCAATAGCCGGATATGGTTTCCGCGTGGTAGTATCCAGCTTCTTTGCCGATATCTTCCGTAATAACGCCCTTAACAATTTTGTGCTTCCGGTGGTTGTCTCAGAAGAGTTTCTGGCAGAGTTGTTCCGGTCTATAAATAGCGATGCTAAAGCAGAAGTAGAAGTAAATCTGCCCGAACAAATCATAACCAACAAAGTAACAAGAAGAAGCGAGCATTTCGAAATCAATTCATATAAAAAGCTCTGTCTGGAAAATGGCTTAGATGATATTGACTTCCTCCTAAGCAATAAAGAAAAAATAGAAGCATGGGAAGAAGAAACATCCAAATAGAAATAATGGACACAACACTCCGCGATGGTGAACAAACCAGCGGAGTGTCTTTTGTGCCCCATGAAAAGTTAATGATTGCACGCCTGCTACTCGAAGAATTAAGGGTAGACAGGGTAGAAATATGCTCGGCAAAAGTGTCTGATGGCGAATTTGAAGCCGCTAAAATGATATGCGACTGGGCTGCTCGCAAAGAATTGCTCCAAAAGGTAGAAATACTTGGTTTCGTTGATGGAGATGCTTCCCTTAAATGGATACAAGATGCAGGCTGTCGTGTTATTAACCTCCTCTGCAAAGGTTCTTTAAAGCACTGCCGCGAACAACTAAAGAGAACTCCCGAACAACACATTGAAGAGATTAAAACTGTTATCGATAATGCCGATGACATGGATATTGAAGTTAATGTGTACCTCGAAGACTGGAGTAATGGCATGAAGCACTCTCCCCAATACGTTTTTCAATTAATGGATGCATTAAAGGATACCAGCATTAAACGGTTCATGCTACCGGATACCCTTGGTATATTGAATCCGCTGGAAGTAGTGGAGTATTTTCGTAAAATGCAGAAGCGCTATCCGGATAAACACTTCGATTTTCATCCTCACAATGACTACGATATGGCAGTTAGCAATGCGCTTGCAGCAGTACTAAGCGGCGCCAAGGGTTTGCATACTACTATTAATGGTTTGGGCGAACGGGCAGGTAATGCTCCGTTGGCAAGTGTTCAGGCTATTCTTAAAGATCATTTCGATGCGAAAACCAATATTGATGAAAGTCGTCTCAATGATGTTAGCCGGGTGGTCGAATCTTATTCCGGTGTTCTTATCCCATCCAATAAACCTATCGTAGGAGAAAATGTCTTCACGCAGGTAGCGGGAGTTCACGCGGATGGTGATAACAAAAATAACCTTTATTGCAACGACCTTCTGCCCGAACGGTTTGGTAGAAAGCGTGAATATGCACTGGGAAAAACATCAGGAAAGTCTAACATTCGCAAAAACCTCGAAGGCCTTGGCCTGGAGCTTGACGAAGATTCCATGCGCAAAGTAACCGAACGCATCATCGCGTTAGGGGATAAAAAAGAACTTGTAACCCAAGAAGACTTACCTTATATTATATCCGATGTTTTGAAACAGGAAGGAGCCAGTAATAAGGTAAAACTTAAAAGCTATTTTGTAACTTTGGCTCACGGTTTGCATCCGATGGCTACTCTTAGCATTGAGATCAACGGGAAGATTTACGAAGAAAGCTCCTCCGGCAATGGTCAGTACGATGCTTTTGTACGTGCCTTAAGGAAAATCTATAAAAAGACCCTCAACCGTAAGTATCCGATGTTGCTCAACTATGCAGTGACAATTCCCCCGGGTGGTCGTACGGATGCCTTTGTGCAAACCGTAATAACATGGAGCCACGAAAACAAAGTTTTCCGCACCCGTGGACTGGATGCCGACCAAACCGAGGCAGCTATAAAGGCAACAATTAAAATGTTGAATTTAATAGAGGAGTAATAATCAAATCAAAAACAATAAACTTACATGAAAATTGCAGTACTGCCGGGCGATGGTATAGGTCCGGAAATAACCAGAGTAGCACTAGATGTTACTATCGCCGTATGCAAAAAATACGGTCATAAATTAGAATACACGTTTGGAATGGTGGGCGCGGATGCTATCGATAAAGTAGGCAATCCATATCCCGATGAAACACATGAGTTATGCATGAATAGTGATGCGGTTCTGTTTGGCGCTATCGGCCACCCTAAGTTCGATAACGATCCATCGGCTAAGGTACGTCCCGAACAAGGATTGCTGGCTATGCGTAAAAAGCTGGGACTGTATGCCAATCTTCGCCCTGTGAATACTTTCGATTCGTTGATATACAAATCACCACTCCGCCCTGATATTGTGAAAGGAGCCGATTTTATGTGTGTACGCGAATTAACCGGCGGACTTTATTTCGGTCGCCCGCAAGGTCGTTCCGAAGATGGTAACACTGCTTATGATACTTGCGTATATACCCGCCAGGAAGTTAAACGAATTGTAACGCTGGGTTATGAATATGCCATGAAGAGAAGAAAGAAACTTACCATTGTAGACAAAGCCAATGTCCTTGCTACCTCTCGTTTATGGCGTGAAGTTGGCCGCGAACTCGCTCCTTTATATCCCGAAGTAGAAACAGAATATATGTTTGTAGACAACGCTGCCATGCGTATAATACAATGGCCAACTGCTTTCGATGTAATGGTAACAGAAAACATGTTCGGCGATATACTTACCGATGAGGCTTCGGTTATCACCGGATCAATGGGGCTGTTGCCTTCTGCGTCCATAGGCACCTATACTTCGGTCTTCGAACCTATACACGGCTCATGGCCCGAAGCCGCTGGACAAAACAAGGCGAATCCGTTGGCTACAGTTCTTTCTGTTGCCATGATGTTTGAATATGCATTCGGATTGAATGAAGAAGCCACCTTGATTCGCAACGCCGTAAACGCTTCTATCGATAAGAATATACGCACACAAGATATTCAGGTGGAAGGCGAAAAAGCATATACCACATCCGAAGTAGGAGGGTGGTTGGTGCGATACATCGAAAAAGCATAATCATCCTACTCACATTTGGCCATGCAATTCTCGTTATCACCTTCAAATACGAGGGCATGGCCTATTTCGTTTCTCCCTTCCTTATGGCATCTATCTTGTTGCACCCGTACGTGTGTTTTTTCTTCCCCTAACATGGAGTTTTATTAACCAAAAAACTTCTATATAAACACAAATATAATAACAATGCTTCAAAGTAAACGATCGTTTTTTTTATATTTGTTCCCATCATTTTATTTACAAACAACGCAATCAATGAAAAGATTAATGTTATTCTTGTCCGCTGCGATATCCTTGTCG
This sequence comes from Bacteroides sp., assembly GCA_036724805.1. Lineage (GTDB taxonomy): Bacteria > Bacteroidota > Bacteroidia > Bacteroidales > Bacteroidaceae > Bacteroides. The sequence continues at coordinate 16,231 of DAIMFE010000061.1, read as the reverse complement.
ATATCCGCGCAAACCTATCAGAAATTATCAGAATATGGTATCGAATTAATGGAGAAAGATAGCCTGGAAAGGGCGGAAGAGGCTTTTCGGCAGGCCATGAAGCTAGAACCGGCCAACCCCTACAATGCTCTTCTATTCTCTAATGTAGGAATTATTCAAAGGAAAATGGGGAAATATGTTGAGGCGGAAGAGTCTTTCACCCTTGGCTTGAATATTACACCTTTCTCGATCCCTACATTATTGAACCGTGCTGCGGTAAATATGGAATTAGGGCAAACAAACCGTTCTTATGTTGATTATTGTCAGGTATTAGATTTAGATAAAGAAAATGCCGAAGCATTGCTGATGCGCGCGTATATATATGTAAGTCGCAGAGATTACAACGCGGCTCGTATCGATTACAACCATTTACTGCAGTTGCAACCCAACCATTATTCGGGCAAACTGGGTTTGGTATCCCTCAATCAAAAAGAGAAAAAATATTCGCAGGCATTGGATATTCTTAATGCCATGCTGCGCGATACCCCCAAAGATGCTACCCTATTAATGATGAGAGCCGGTATTGAAATAGATATGGAATTATTAGACGCGGCATTGCTTGATTTGGAAGACGCCATTCGGAACAATCCGGAATCAGCTGACGCCTACATTTATCGGGGAGAATTGTATCTGTATCAAAATAAGAAATTATTAGCCAGGCAAGATTTTGAGCGGGCAATAGCCCTGGGCGTGCCTAAGTCCGAATTGAGTGAACTATTACACAAGTGTCGTTAATTCGCTGTTGAAATAAGGAACAAGAATTTACTTTTCTGTTTAATTAATTGCTTGATATTTTCCTGATATGCTATTCGCGGTTGTTAAGTTAAATATAAAAATAAACGAGGTGGTATATAAATTATTAGTTTTCAGAAAATTATTCTTAACCTCGTTTTTTTTAGGCTGTTACGACCTGCAGGCAATACATAAGCGAATGAATTGTTTGGATATGGTGTAATGAAATTTTGGTCGGAAAGGGCGTAAATTGGTACGATTGGTTGTTTTGGTTGTTGTTCAAAGTTTTTTTTATTATTCTTTAAGAAAAAAAATGTACGAAAAGTTGCACATGAAAAAAAAATGTACGATGTTTGTAACAGCAAACAGAATAATAAAATAAAACATATTGTTCACAAGCCTATTAAATTAAAGTTTAACAAGCCTAACCAGTTAATTATTCAATGAGTGATTTAGAAAACAAAAACCAGCAAGCTCCACAAAAACGCCCTTATAATTTAAGGGAAAAAAAGGACAAAAAAGCTGCCTACAGGTCGTTGATACGACCCGAGTTGGCAGATGAACTGTACGACAGGATATTGAACATTGTAGTTGTTCAGAAGAAGTACAGAGACCCTAATTATTCAGCTAAAGATTTAGCAAAGGAGCTTAAAACCAACACACGTTATTTGTCGGCAGTTGTTAATTCACGCTTTGGCATGAATTACTCTTGTTTGTTGAATGAATACAGAGTAAAAGACGCTTTGCATTTACTGACAGACAAAAGATACGCAGATAAAAACGTGGAGGAAATTAGTGCAATGGTTGGATTTGCCAACCGTCAATCTTTCTATGCGGCATTTTACAAAAACGTAGGTGAAACACCTAACGGATATCGTAGAAAACACTCTAGCAGAAAGTAAATTGCATACTTGATACAACGAAAAGGGGGATTACCGAGAAAGAAATTTCAACGTATTTCCCTTTTGTTTTTATGTAATCTATAAAACAAAACAGCATGAACAAGTATTTATTTATGAAAGTAATGATCGGGATAACAGCGTTTTCCGGATTAACAGGTTGTAATAATAAGGAGGCTCAAAAAGTGGAAAAAGAATTTAGTTATACTGTTGAACAGTTTGCAGACTTGCAGATATTGCGTTATAAAGTACCCGGATTTGAAGAATTATCTCTCGGGGAAAAGCAATTGATATACTACCTTACAGAGGCAGCCCTGCAAGGAAGAGACATCCTTTTCGATCAGAATGGTAAATACAATCTGGCAATAAGGAAGGTGTTGGAAACAGTGTACACCAACTACAAAGGAAATAGAAATGATGCGGATTTTATCGCATTAACAACCTACCTTAAAAAGGTGTGGTTTTCCAACGGTATTCATCATCATTACGGAATGGATAAATTTGTTCCGGGATTCTCGCAAGAATTTCTTAAAGCCGAAATACTTAAGGCTGACAAAGCTCAACTGCCCTTATGGGAAGGAAAAACACCGGAACAATTGTGTGATGTTTTGTTCCCGGTAATATTCGATCCCAGCGTTATGCCTAAAAGAGTAAACCAGGCCGATGGGGAAGACCTGATAAAAACATCTGCATGTAATTATTATGATGGTGTAACCCAAGCCGAAGCGGAAGATTTTTATTTGGCAATGAAAGATCCCAAAGATGCCACTCCGGTTCCTTGTGGCTTGAATAGCCGCTTGGTGAAAGAAGACGGCAGGATAGTTGAGAAGGTTTGGAAAGCGGATGGTATTTACGGACAGGCTATTAAGAAGATAATTTTCTGGCTGAAGAAGGCCGAAACCGTTGCGGAGAACGATAAACAGAAGGCGGTTATCGGTAAACTGATAGAATTTTACCAAACGGGCGACCTTAAGACTTTTGATGATTATTCAATCTTGTGGGTGAAAGACTTGGATTCCAGAGTAGATTTTGTAAACGGATTTATTGAAAGTTATGGCGATCCTTTGGGAATGAAAGCCAGCTGGGAAGCATTGGTTAATTTTAAAGATCTTGAAGCAACCGGCCGCACCCAATTAATAAGTGATAACGCTCAATGGTTCGAAGATCATTCTCCGGTTGATAAGCAATTCAAAAAGGAAGAAGTAAAAGGGGTATCTGCCAAAGTTATTACGGCTGCTATTCTGGCGGGTGATCTCTATCCGGCAACGGCAATCGGCATAAATCTTCCTAACTCTAACTGGATAAGGAGCGCGCACGGATCAAAATCGGTAACCATTGGTAATGTTACCGATGCTTATAATAAAGCAGCGCATGGAAACGGATTTAACGAAGAGTTTGTTTATAGCAATATTGAAAAAGAAAGTATTGAGAAATATGGCGACCTTACCGGAAACCTTCATACCGACTTGCACGAATGCCTCGGACATGGATCGGGTAAGTTGCTTCCGGGGGTTGATCCTGATGCACTGAGGGCTTATGGCTCTACCATCGAAGAAACCCGCGCTGATTTGTTTGGTTTGTATTATGTTGCTGATCCAAAACTGGTTGAATTGGGATTGACACCAAATGCAGACGCCTACAAAGCCGAGTATTACACGTATCTGATGAATGGATTGATGACGCAGCTGGTGCGCATCGAACCGGGAAACAATATCGAAGAATCGCACATGCGTAATCGGCAGTTAATCGCGCGCTGGGTGTTCCAAAAAGGAGCAGCGGATAAAGTGGTTGAGCTGGTGAAGAAGAATAATAAGACGTATGTGGTTATCAATGATTATGAGAAGTTGCGTACATTGTTTGGCGAATTGCTGAGGGAGATTCAGAAGATTAAATCAACGGGAGATTTTGAAGCTGCCCGTAGCATCGTTGAACAGTATGCTGTTAAAGTTGATCCTGCATTGCATAACGAAGTGCTGGAACGCTATAAGAAATTGAATCTTTCGCCTTATAAAGGATTTGTTAATCCGGTATACGAGGCTGTAACCGATGCCAATGGGAATATTATAGATGTGAAAGTTACTTATACCGAAGGGTACGAGGAGCAAATGTTGCGGTATAGCAAAGATTATTCTAGTTATGCGCGAACAAATTAAAGACATAAAGGCTCAACTCCGTCTCTTTATGAACGGGGTTGTTGCCCAAAGCATGCGGGAAAAAGGGTTGAACTACAAACTCAATTTCGGAGTAGAGCTGCCCCGCATCAAAGAAATAGCCGGTGGCTATGAAAAAGATCATCAGCTGGCGCAAGCGCTCTGGAAAGAGGATATCAGAGAATGTAAAATTCTCGCCGGACTATTGCAGCCCATTGAATCTTTTTATCCCGAAATAGCCGATATCTGGGTAGAAGATATCGGCAACATTGAAATAGCCGAAATAACCTGCATGAATCTTTTCCGGCATCTGCCTTACGCGCCGGCAAAATCTTTTCAATGGATAGCCGATGAGCGAGATTTTTTTCAGGTGTGTGGTTTCCTTACCATTGCCCGGTTGCTAATACAGAAAGGCGATATGGACGACCGTGCCGGAGGAGAACTCCTTGATCAGGCAATTGCGGCTGTATTATCCGGTTCTTATCATGTGCGCAATGCGGCATTGCTTGCCATACGCCGTTTTATGGAACACAGCGAAGATAATGCTTTTCGCGTTTGTCGCTTGGTGGATGGTTATGCCGATTCGGAAAAAGAAAGGGAGCAGTTGCTTTATAATGCGGTAAAAGATGAATTATCTTAATGATAAATTGAATTACATGCGGTAAAATGAATGCCGCATGAGGGTGTATAAAAATAATCAGTGTAGGGGCGGGCCTTGTGTTCGCCCTTTTTAACCCAAAATATCCATTAGAATTATTTGGTTATTTGAAGCAAAAGTTCTTAAAATTCTATTGAGAAAAAATGCAACGTGCTATTGAGGGAAATGCACGTTGCTATTGAGTAAACAGCACGTTGCATTTTCCGAAATGCAACGTTGTAATTCGAAAAAGCAACGTGCATTTGGGATGGTACAACGTTGCATTTGTAGGCAAAATCGAAATGAACTATATATATGTACGTAATTACATATAATAGGTTCAATTTTACATATAAATAAATGAGTTACACTGCTATATTTGCAAAGGTTTAATTCTTTAAAAAAACGCTAAAACAATTTTCGTTATGAAGTTCTATCTTTTCAGGCATATTAGGTGGTTGGTGGTGATAATAACTTTTTTACTTTCCATTACTGTTGCCGCTCAACAAACAGAAGTTCTTTATCTATCCGGAAAAGGATTAGGCGATACCAAACAATGGAAATTCTATTGTAGCGATGGAATGAACAGCAAAAAATGGTCGAAGATCGATGTACCATCCCAATGGGAGTTACAAGATTTTGGTGAGTATAGTTACGGCAGATGGTATACCATTAAAGGAGCCAAGCCACCAACAGAAACGGGTATATACCGTACAACATTTACTGTTCCTCCCGGATGGAAAGGAAAACAAGTGACTATTGTTTTTGAGGGAGTAATGACCGATACGGAAGTTACGGTGAATGGAAATAAA
>DAIMFE010000061.1:0-10862 GCA_036724805.1 Bacteroides sp. | reverse complement strand
TGGAAATAAAACCGGCAGTTAACATTGCTGAATATGCACGCTGTGACCCTCAACAGGGGAGCCAGAGGAATGGGCTTTGATGAAGCGGCTTTTGAGGATGAAATTTCCAATTTCGGGTTTACTTTCTCCTATCCCGAAGAAAAAGTACAGGGTATGGAATGGTTCGGGCGTGGCCCATATCGCGTATGGCGAAACCGGATTCGGGGGGCGAATTACGGAATCTGGAATAAAGAATATAATAATACCATTACCGGAGCCGACTTTGAAAACATGGTTTATCCCGAATTCAAAGGATATCATGGCAATATGTATTGGAGTACCCTTTACACAACAGAGGCTCCTTTTACTGTGTACAGTGCCAGCGATGGTGTATTTATGCGGGTTTTTACCCCTGCCGAACCAGCGGATAATAAAACGAACTGGCGGGCTAATCCCGAATTTCCCGAAGGAGACATCTCATTTTTGTACGAAATTCCTGCTATACGCTGCTTTAAGCCGGTATCACAACAAGGACCGAAAAGCCAGCCTTCTAATATTCGCATCAAAGGAGGAGATGAAGGGGTTCACATGAGTTTATGGTTTGATTTCAGGTAAAAATAATAGGTAAAGAATGAAAGGTAAAAAGATTTTTTCAGTGGTAATCGTTTGTGTTTTAGGGTTGAATGCACATGCACAAGAATTGTTTCCGAATGGAACCCCCGTTTCGCCCTGGTTTTATCAGGTGGAGCCAACCAATATCCATCAATCAGGCAATCATTATCGTATAACCGATTATGGTGTAGTGAATGACAGTACCCTTTTGCAAACGGAAAAGATACAAGCAGTTATTGATCAGGCAGCCTCTTCGGGAGGAGGAGTGGTTATAATTCCATCAGGAACCTATTTAAGCGGTTCGCTCTTCTTCAAACCCGGCACCCACCTCCATCTCGAAAAAAACGGTACGCTAAAAGGAAGCGATGACATCAGCCACTTCCCATTGGTAACAACCCGTGTGGAGGGGCAAACGCTTACCTACTTTGCTGCCTTGGTTAATGCCGATAAGATGGACGGATTTACTATTTCGGGTGAAGGAACGATTGATGGAAACGGATTGCGCTACTGGAGAGCATTTTGGTTGCGGCGCAAATTTAATCCGCAATGTACCAATATGGATGAAATGCGTCCACGGTTAATCTATATCTCGAATAGCAAAAACATTCAACTATCAGATGTCGCATTGAAGAATTCTCCCTTCTGGACCACCCATTTATACAAATGTCGGTATGTAAAGTTGCTTAACCTTCATATCTCATCTCCGGCCAGTCCGGTAAAAGCTCCCAGTACGGATGCCATAGATCTGGATGTGTGTAATCATGTATTGATAAAAGGCTGCTATATGTCTGTAAACGATGATGCCGTTGTATTAAAAGGTGGCAAAGGACCTTATGCGGATCAAGATGAAAACAATGGCGAGAACTACAACATTATTATCGAAGATTGTACATACGGTTTTTGCCACAGCGCCCTAACGTGTGGAAGCGAATCCATTCACTCGTATAATATCATTTTCAGAAACTCGACAGTAGATAAAGTTCAGCGGCTTCTTCAACTGAAAATGCGCCCGGACACCCCGCAAAAATACGAACATATCTTATTGGATAGAATTTCCGGGAATGCCGGTAGAATGATCGTTGTAAGACCCTGGACCCAATTCTTCGATCTGAAAGGAGAAAAAGATATTCGTTTATCTTATGCAAATCACATCCGCATGCAAAATGTGCAACTGGAATGTGAAACGGCGTTCGATATTGTGGAGTCTGATCAATACAAGCTATCGGATTTTACCTTCTCCGGAATGAATATTAAAGCCAAACAAATATCTGTAGAAGGTACCGAAATGATAGATGGACTCCGTGCGGAAAATACCGTGATTGGTGGTAGAAAGTTTTCTGGTGAGCTAGCTAAAACCACACAAATCGATAGAGTGAATCAGTGGGATGAATAGTATGTGTTTCCTGGAGATATCTGTTATCTGACCCAATGGATACGGGCTTTCATGTGTATCGGAATGGAAAAAAAATAACCGGTCAGCCTGTTACCCAAAGTAGCTGTTATTATGTACCCAAAAAATGCACGTTGCATTTCTCTCAAATGCAACGTGCTGTTTGGATTAAAAACGTTGGGACAAAATGGGTAACTTTTGCTTCCCACAACTCTAATGGACATTTTGGGCTAAACTAAAAAAGTAATTTATTAGAGAAAATATAGAGCACCCCTTTTTTGTTCGCGAATTATGTTTTAAATTTGCCCAAATTTGTAAAGTGTAGATTGCAAAATGACTAACGTAATATCTCATCGGGGCGTAATAGAAAGAATGGATAATTCTCATTTATATGTGAGAATTATGCAGGTATCAGCATGTGCTTCATGCAGTGTAAAAGGCCATTGTTCTGCAGCTGATAGCAAGGAGAAAATAATCGAGATAAATAATTTCGATGGTCAATATCAGATTGGAGAAACAGTAGAAATATACGGTGAAACATCTATGGGAATGAAAGCTGTATTGCTGGCTTTTGTCATTCCTTTTTTAATCATTATAATCTCACTCTTTATTTTAATGTCAGTAACCAATGGTAATGAACTACTATCAACCGGAGGTGCGCTTTTATTGCTTGTAATATATTATCTGATATTATCGAAAAACAAGAAACAGTTGAAAAAAGAATTCTCTTTTAAAATTAAATCTATAAATAACTAATCCCATGAATTTAATACTTATTGCAGTCCTTTCTCTGGGAGCAATTGCGCTGGTAATTGCAGTGATACTGTATGCTGCTTCGAAAAAATTCTATGTTTACGAAGATCCGCGTATTGCCCAGGTGAATGAAATTCTACCTCAAGCCAACTGTGGAGGTTGCGGATATCCCGGATGCAACGGTTTTGCATCAGCCTGTGTAAAAGGGGATAGCCTGGATGGCATGCTTTGTCCGGTTGGAGGATCGGACTTAATGACAAACATTGCTGCCTTACTGGGACGTGAAGCTACTACTGCCGAACCCATGTTGGCCGTTGTGAGGTGTAATGGCTCATGTGATAAACGGGCAAGAACCAATCTCTATGATGGTGCCCCGAGCTGTGCTATTGCATCAGCGCTTTATGGAGGTGAAACCGGATGTAGTTATGGCTGTTTAGGATGTGGAGACTGTGTGTTATCCTGCCAGTTTGATGCTATCCACATGAATCCGGAAACCGGGCTGCCGGAAGTTGTTGAAGATAAATGTACTGCTTGCGGCGCATGTGTAAAAGCCTGCCCGAGAAATATAATAGAACTTCGTGCCAAAGGTAAGAAATCGCGCCGCGTTTACATATCGTGTGTAAACAAAGATAAAGGCGCGGTTACCCGTAAAGCTTGCGAAGTAGGTTGTATTGGTTGTGGTAAATGTGTAAAAACATGTTCGTTCGAAGCAATAACAATGGAAAATAATCTTGCTTATATCGACTATAACAAATGTAAACTATGTCGCAAATGTGTGGAAGTTTGCCCACAAAATACCATTATAGAGGAGAATTTCCCACCACGGAAACCAAAAACAGAAGCGAAGGAGGAGGTACCTCACTCAATTACTTAAACTAAATAACTCAAATACTCAATATGAAAACATTTTCCATTGGTGGGGTTCATCCACACGATAATAAACTATCGGCTAAACAGTCTGTTATTATCGCGGATGTTCCAACCAAAGCTGTTATTATGTTAGGGCAGCATATTGGCGCACCTGCCAAACCCATAGTTAAGAAAGGCGATGTGGTAAAGGTGGGTACAATGATTGCCGAGGCCGGAGGTTTTGTTTCCGCCCCCATTCATTCATCTGTTAGCGGGAAAGTAAGCAAAGTAGATTCCTTTGTTGATGCAAGTGGTTACCCCAAACCTGCGATATTTATTGATGTGGAAGGGGATGAGTGGGAAGAATCTATTGACAGAAGCACAACTCTTCTGAAAGAATGCAACCTTACACCTGAAGAAATTATAAAGAAAATAGCCGATGCAGGTATCGTAGGATTAGGTGGTGCCTGTTTCCCAACGCATGTAAAGCTAAGTCCGCCCCCGGGTACAAAAGCCGACTGCATTATTATCAATGGAGTAGAGTGCGAACCTTATCTCACAGCCGATCATCAGCTTATGCTGGAACATGCCGAAGAAATTATGGTAGGAATTACCATCCTTATGAAGGCTGTTAAAGTTAACAAGGCATTTATCGGTGTCGAAAATAATAAACCCGATGCAATTGAGTTGATGAAAAAAGTAGCATCATCCTATCCCGGAATTAGTGTTGTTCCATTAAAAGTGCAATATCCGCAAGGTGGAGAAAAACAATTAATAGATGCTGTTATTTCTCGTCAGGTGCCCAGCGGTGGGTTGCCAATTGCTACCGGTGCTGTAGTGCAAAACGTAGGAACCGCTTATGCCGTATACGAAGCCGTACAAAAAAATAAACCTTTGTTAGAGCGTTTAATCACCGTAACAGGTAAATCTGTTGCTAAACCTTCAAACTTCCTGGCACGTATCGGTACGCCCATGAAGCAACTTATTGATGCTTGTGGTGGCTTGCCCGAAGATACCGGAAAGATAATAAGTGGTGGCCCAATGATGGGGAAAGCCGTTACATCAATGGATATTCCTACTGCCAAAGGTAGCTCGGGCATATTAATAATGAACAGGAAAGAGGCTAAACGCGCGGAAGCTAAAAGCTGTATCAGGTGTGCCAAATGCGTAGGCGTATGTCCCATGGGATTAGAACCTTATCTGCTATCGGTATTGGCAGAAAAGGGAGATTTTGAGAGAATGAAAACAGAAAGAATCATGGACTGTATTGAATGCGGCTCTTGCCAGTTCACCTGTCCGGCCAAATTACCACTATTAGATTATTGCCGCTTAGGTAAAAACAAGGTAGGAGCAATGATTCGTTCACGACAAATAAAGAAATAATATGGAAAACAAATTTATAGTATCACTTTCACCTCATGTTCATAGTGGCGACAGCATACAAAAGAACATGTACGGTGTATTGATTGCTCTGATACCTGCCTTTGTTGCTTCAATCATTTTCTATGGATTGGGTGCACTGATTGTTACGGCAGTATCGGTGATAGCCTGTATATTCTTTGAATGGGCTATTTCTAAATTTTTAATGAAAAGAGAAACACTAAGCATTTGCGATGGGTCGGCTGCTATTACCGGCATATTGTTGGCCTTCAATTTGCCTTCCAATCTTCCGATATGGATCATTATCCTCGGTGCGTTGTTTGCAATTGGTGTGGGTAAGATGTCGTTTGGTGGTTTAGGTAATAATCCATTCAATCCGGCACTGGCAGGACGTGTATTCCTCTTGCTCTCTTTTCCCGTTCAAATGACTACCTGGCCCGAAGTAGGACAGTTGGCGTCTTATATAGATGTTGAAACTGCTGCTACTCCGTTAGCACTGATGAAAGCGGTAATAGGTGGTGTACAGGGAGCTTCATTGAGTGATCTTCCAAGTTCATTAAGTCTTTTTCTGGGTCAAAATGGTGGCTGTCTTGGTGAAGTCAGTGCGTTAGCAATATTGTTAGGACTTATATATATGTTGTGGAAGAAAGTAATCACATGGCATATACCGGTTTCTATTATAGTAACAGTTTTTGTTTTTGCCGGAGTTATGCATCTTGTTAATCCGCAGCTATATGTTTCTCCGTGGATACATTTATTATCAGGCGGTTTAATGCTGGGAGCTGTATTTATGGCTACCGACTATGTAACATCACCCATGAGCAAAAACGGAATGTTGCTTTATGGGGTATGCATCGGGTTACTTACCATGGTAATCCGCTTGTTCGGAGCATATCCGGAAGGTATGTCATTCGCTATTCTTATTATGAATGCCTTTACTCCGTTGATTAATATGTATATGAAACCAAAACGCTTTGGGGAGGTGGCAAAAAAGAAATGAAAAAGTTAGAGTCATCATTAAAGAATATGTTGTTGGTTCTTACCTCGGTAACGGTTATCGCAGTTGGATTGTTAGCATATGTTAACGAATTGACAAAAGAACCCATAGCGCAGGCCAATCTTAAAACATTAAATGAGGCATTAAGTAAAGTAGTGCCCGAGTTTGATAACAATCCTGTAGCCGAAGCCGATACGATATACAATAAAAAAGATAATAAGGTAATCGATTTCATAGTCTATCCTGCAAAGAAAGACGGTCGGCAGGTGGGTACGGCGGTAGAATCCAAATCATTAGGCTTTGGTGGAGAAATAAAAATCCTTGTTGGTTTTGGCGTTGACGGGAAAATATACGATTATTCATTACTGGCCCATGCGGAAACACCCGGACTGGGATCTAAAGCCGATGTATGGTTCAAGAAAGATAATAAAGGAGACATTACCGGTAGAAATCCCGGTGAAAAGCCACTCATAGTAAAAAATGACGGTGGTGAAATTGATGCTATCACTGCATCTACCATTACTACAAGAGCTTTCCTGAATGCTGTGAATGCTGCTTATGATGCATATAAAGGAGATACAGATGGCACTACCTCTGCATCTTCTAAAATTGATGCAAACGCTGCCACTACTGCGGTTGAGAAAGATTCTACTAACGTAAATTAATAGAAAGGAGATACAATGAATAATTTTAAAGTACTGATGAACGGGATAGTCAAAGAGAACCCCGTATTTGTTCTGCTGCTGGGAATGTGTCCAACACTGGGAACAACTTCTTCTGCTATTAATGGTATGGGAATGGGATTAGCTACCATGTTCGTGCTTGTATGCTCTAATGTAGCAATCTCATCGATAAAGAATCTGATACCGGATATGGTGCGTATTCCTGCCTATATCGTAGTAATCGCATCTTTTGTAACCTTGCTTCAAATGGTAATGCAGGCGTATGTTCCCGGTTTGTATGCCACACTCGGTTTGTTTATTCCACTTATTGTTGTAAACTGCATACTTCTTGGTCGAGCCGAAGCTTTTGCTGCCAAAAACAATATTCCTTCTTCCTTCTTCGATGGTTTAGGAATGGGCGTTGGTTTTACCCTTGCTCTTACCGTATTAGGAGCTACCCGCGAATTTCTGGGAACAGGTAAAATCTTCAATCTTTCTATTCTTCCCGAAGAGTATGGAATGCTGATATTTGTACTCGCCCCCGGTGCATTTATTGTTTTGGGATATTTGATTGTGATTATTAACAGAATTAAGAATTAAGGAGTAAGAATTAAGAATCCATGCGGCATCGTATTCGCGCTTCTCACTTCTCACTTCTAAATAAAACATTATGGAATACATTATAATATTCATATCGGCAATATTTGTAAATAACATCGTATTGTCTCAGTTCCTCGGAATATGCCCATTTCTGGGAGTATCTAAAAAAGTAGAAACAGCATCAGGTATGGGTGCGGCCGTAGCATTTGTATTAACGATGGCTACCCTTGTTACTTTTTTAATACAAAAATATGTCCTCGATGCATTTGGTTTGGGATATTTGCAAACCATCACATTTATATTAGTAATAGCCGGGTTAGTGCAAATGGTAGAGATCATTTTGAAGAAAGTATCTCCGGCATTGTATCAGGCATTGGGAGTGTTTCTACCTTTAATCACAACCAATTGTTGTGTACTAGGGGTAGCCATTCTTGTTATCCAAAAAGATTTTAATCTTTTGACAGGAATAGTATATGCTTTCTCAACCGCTTTGGGCTTTGCACTGGCATTAATTATTTTTGCCGGTTTGCGCGAACAAATGAGTTTAATGAAAATACCTAAAGGAATGGAAGGAACTCCGATCGCTCTTATTACAGCCGGGTTACTAGCTATGGCTTTTATGGGCTTTTCTGGTATAGTTTAACCTCTTTAAGTAAAAATTTATACAAGTTATCGCTATTTCTAAATATTTTTTGTAATTTTGCAGGGAAATCAATTGTAATCTAATTCAGTGAAATGGAGAAAAGAATTTTAGTAACCGGGGGGACAGGATATATAGGTTCTCATACGGTTGTTGAGCTACAAAATTCCGGATACGAAGTAATAATTATAGATAATCTTTCAAATTCAAGTGCAGATGTCGTAGATAACATCGAAAAAGTGTCAGGTGTACGTCCGGCTTTTGAAAGGTTAGATTGTTTGGATTATCAGGGATTAGATGCTATGTTCTCAAAATATCCCGGTATTCAAGCCATAATTCACTTTGCCGCAAGTAAGGCAGTTGGTGAATCGGTAGAAAAACCTTTGTTGTATTATCGTAACAATTTGGTTTCATTAATCAACTTGCTCGAACTTATGCCTAAGCATCATGTGGGCGGGATTGTTTTTTCTTCTTCATGTACTGTGTACGGACAGCCTGACGAACTTCCGGTAACGGAGAAGGCACCTATTAAGAAAGCAGAATCACCTTATGGGAATACAAAACAGATAAACGAGGAAATTATACAGGATACTGTAACATCAGGTTCGCTGATTAACGCCATATTGCTGCGTTATTTCAATCCGATAGGTGCACATCCTACAGCTTTGCTTGGTGAATTACCGAATGGAGTTCCTCAAAATCTTGTTCCTTATATTACTCAGACTGCAATGGGTATCCGTGAAAAGTTGAGTGTATTTGGTGATGATTATAATACACCTGATGGTTCATGTATCCGCGATTTCATTCATGTAGTCGATCTGGCAAAAGCTCATGTAATAGCAATTGATAGGATACTTAATGGGAAGCAAAAGCAAAAGGTAGAAATATTCAATGTTGGAACAGGCCGTGGGCTTTCAGTTCTGGAATTAATTCATACCTTTGAGGAATCAACCGGCGTGAAGCTAAATTACCAGATAGTTGGCAGACGCACCGGAGACATTGAACAAGTATGGGCAGATCCTACTTTTGCCAATCGGGAATTAGGTTGGGAAGCAGTAGAAACAATAGAAAACACCTTGCGATCGGCATGGGAATGGCAACTCAAGCTTCGCGAAAGAGGTATACAATAATTGAAATGATATTAACTTACATTAACGATACACAAAGAACAAAAGGTTAAAACCTTTTGTTTATACTATGTAAAAATTAATCTGATACTATTTGACATATATGTGAATATACAGGGATAGTTACAAGTGTCTCTCCGACATTAACAGATTGATTGCATAGTAGTTTTGTCGTGTTTTATTTTGTGTTTGTGTTGTGGCGGTACTGCGATGAGAATCGTGGTACCGTTTTTTAGTGTGCCGTGCATGATTACGAACTTGGTGGTGTAAGTCCACTACGGGGGTAGGTAGCGACCAACCGTTAGCCAAAGGCAAGGGTGTCCATTGCGAGGTGGAATCTGAAGGAAGCTGGCGGCAAATTCCCGGTCTGAGTAACACGAACATCATATAAGGCTCAAGCCGTAGGACGAGTTTGCTAAACAAAACGAAGTCCTAAAGCTACCCGGATACGACAGAGTAAATGATGCAGATATATGGGATGAAGGTTCGATAGTCTTACCATGGGAGATCTCACGGACGTGTGGATGTTTTTTTCAGAAGCACGGAGTATAGCTTGTCGTGAGAAGTCAGCAGAAGCCATAGTAATACGGATACAAGCCTGCGCCTTGAAAAAAAAGGTATTAGTAGGAAGTCTTACGAAGTATGAAGGGCTGAACCTTATGTAAATGAGAAGTAAATGAATGTTACCTGATGAAAGAAAGAATGCAGAAAATATCAACATTGAGTGATAACTTCCCACAGAAGAATAGGACGGCATCCAACGGCTATATGGGAGTGCAGACTTTTATCGGGATAGCTGAAAACAACCTCATGGAAGTACGCTTTGCCAGAGACGACCTAATGGAACAAATTCTCTCACCCACCAATATGAACAGAGCCTATAAACAGGTTGTATCCAAAAAAAGGGAGTGGGGGGATTGATAAGATGCAGTCCAGTGATTTACTTCCTTGGCTTCATCACCATAAAATCACACTGATAAACAGTTTATTGAACGGGACATACCGTCCCAATCCAGTTCGTTGGGTAGATATCCCTAAAGGGGACGGAAAAACTCGATCATTGGGTATTTCCAGTGTAGTTGACCGCTTGGTACAACAGAGCATAGCTCAAATACTTTCACCGCTTTATGAATTAGAGTTTAGTGAACATAGCTATGGTTTTCGTCCCATCGCGGTTGCCATGACGCCCTGCGTGGTTCACAAAAGCATGTTAACTCAGGCTATAAGTATGTTGTTGACCTTGATTTGGGGAGATTCTTCGATACGGTCAATCATAGTCGCTTGATCGAGCTGTTATCCAAGAAGATCAAAGATGGACGAGTAATTTCGCTTATCCATAAATATCTTCTAGCCGGAGTTCAAATAGGTGATCGCTTGGAGGAAAGTCATTCCGGAGTACCACAAGGAGGTCCGCTAAGTCCTTTATTGAGCAATATCATGCTTAATGAATTGGACAAAGAATTGGAACGCCGAGGTCATCCTTTCGTTCGTTATGCAGACGATTGTATGATTTTCTGCAAGAGTAAACGTGCAGCAGAGAGGACAAAAGAAAGTACCACTCGTTTCATAGAAGAAGTTCTTTATCTTCGAGTAAATCGTGCAAAGACAAAAGTCGGCTATGTAAGAGGGATGAAGTTTCTTGGCTACAGTTTCTATATTCACTCTGGAGAATGTCGTCTATCTGCTCACCCTACAAGTTACCGCAAGTTTGAGACCAAACTAAAAGAACTTACAGGACGTAGCAATGGTATGGGGTATGCTAAACGAAAAGCATCACTGCGCTACTTCATAATGGGCTGGCTTGAATACTTCAAGTTGGCTGTAATCGGTAATTTTGTATCGTCAATTTTCGGAAAAGTCAAATCATCATAAT
>DAIMFE010000060.1:0-19973 GCA_036724805.1 Bacteroides sp. | reverse complement strand
CCGCCCCTACACCGTGCGGCATCAGCTATTGCCAAGTGCGGCTGTCTTTTTAGGTGAAATCTATTTTCCCCATTTTCATCTCCGACTTCAAAATTTCATATACATGTGCCGGGCTCTCAATATATAATCCGGTAGCTTCATCCGAAAGTTTTTCAAATGTTTCGGAATTGTGAAACAGAGCGATTGCTGTTGGCATATCCATATCATTGTCTTCCATTAAGTAGGCGATGATATCCTTAGTGATGCCTTCTATGAGATATTGTGCTTTTTTATTCATAATACTTTGAGATATGCCGCTGCTTTCTGCGAGTGAAAGAAATATTGCGAAGATATTTTTTTATACTTCAAACCGCTCACCAAAGTGGGCAAGTCAATAATACCGTCATCGAAATTACGGAACAGCGTTGCGATCGTATCATCCGCTACCGGTCCGATAACTATATCATATTCGTGGATGGGATGTTCATGCGTCCGGCTCCGGTTATTCATCACAAACAGTGCCCACTCTTCATTGGGCTCCTCAAAATGTTTGACCGACAGTTTAGAATTACCTAATACCGCGGTTTTGTTAAATTCAAAAACGGTAACAATAGCCTCTCCTCCATAAATAGATGCCGTTCTTCTTGCCATCAATACTGCCTGTTCCTCAATCTCCGTCAGGTAAAAGCCGCGCCCGAAATCTTTAAATGGCTTACACTTGTTGAAATCTATGGCTTCAATAGCTGTATTTGAGCCATGATATAGTTTCATAATATTCCTCCTCCATGATTATAGCAAACACGAGCCAAGTCCTCTACACTATCTTCAAGCGACAACAAATGCTCAGCTTCGTAATGTTCCATAAGGAATTCCAAGCCTTTGTAGCGACTTAAATAATTGCTTGCTTCTCGCACTGTTAAATTATAAGTTTTGGCAAACTCATTGATAACAGCTACCACATATCCGATAATACGTTTATCAATCTTTCTATGGGCAGCAAATTTAACGGTTGCGGACAAATCCAATGCGTCTAAGACTTTTGTGACGGTTTTTATGGTCAATCCTTTACCGCTTTCTATCTTTGATATCTGAGCTTTGCCTACTCCCATCTTCGCGCCGAGCTCTTCCTGCGTCATTCCACGACGGATTCTCTCATCGCGAATCAATGTACCTATATTATTAATCTGAGCGTTCATGTCTTTCTTTTTCGCAAAGATAAAGGAAAGTTTCCTGTTTAGGAAACTTTTTGTGGTAATTCTGACTCATGCGCAATATAATCCGGCATCAGCTATTGCCAAGTGCGGATTTAACGTAAAACTCAAGCGAGCAAAGTTTATTGGCACTGTCTTCCGCGTTACCTATGCCTGTGTGATAGCGGGTGATTGATTCTTTGAACTCCTCGCATAATCTGTATCCTTCCGTCATTTGCAATTCTTTAAAGCCTTGCTGTATGGCTTGTAGCTTATCAAGAACCACAGGTTGAGTGTTTCTTAAGCCTGCAAAGACGATGTCGGAGAGTAATAATTCGAGTTCGTATATAAGTTTCTGTATAGCCATGGTAGTTCATTTTCGGTTAGTGAATATAAAAGTTCTCAACGCTGTTGCTGTCTATTATGCTTATAGGAACTAAAGCATTTCGAAGTCGCCGGCAAACCATAAATCTTTGCTTCTCGGCAGTTAGATTTCTCATAAGCTCCAAACGCTTGATAGCCGTTTTGCTAAATTGATTATATTCCAATTCTCCTGCTACCTCATCTTCGCCCTTGCACATTACGAAATGAAGTTTCTGCTCTGTATTATTAAAAACCACCTCTTTTAGCATATCGAAAGGTATCAATACAATTTGCAGCGGTAGCCTCTTGCCGAAATAAGACCAGGTTTTCACTGTATCAGCTTCAACAGTAAACAATTGCCCTTTTACCGGAAGATTTTCGTAATAATCATAATTTGCCCAACCGGTTATATCGCATTGAGTTTGATTGGATGAAGATAAACGGTTTTGACGATTGAGCTTAAAGTTCCGTAAGGTGAAAGTTGATTGCGATAGTGCCGATAATGATACACTGTTTGCCCAATGCGCGTTCTGGAAATACATCCGTTTCAGATTATCCATATCAGCCAGTTTCTCGGTCTGTTCATAAAAATCTGCCATGCTGATTGTAAAGGTACAAACACTCTGTTTCTCGTGGTAAAACAAATAAACCGTGAGGCCAAAGTATCCCGAACGGGTTTGCCATGGCACCACCCCCAAACCGGAGAATGTACCTACAGGAGTAGTATAATAATCGGATCGGGCACCTTCAATGAGTTGAGGTAATAACGTTGAATCTTTTGAGTTCGCGAGAATTAATCGCATTATATTATGCATTCTACATAACGTGCCGAAGGTGGTTAATGGGTCGAAACCAACATTCTTACCGAGCATGTTCTCAATATCAGATGAAAGCGAACGGAACATGCGCGCCAGATTGCCAATTCCGCAGCTTTCCATGCGAATGGAATATTGTATGGCCGATTCGATATCTGTTTCTCCGCTCGTGATAAGCCCTTTATCCAAAAGGCGGATGATAAATTCATCGGCATTCTTTAGTAAAATAAGGGTGTCATCGGTTAATAGAGAGAATTTACTTTCTTCCTCTTCCTGATTGTTTAACCCGCCACGACTGCTTAAATACGAAAGAATGGCGATGAGCTTATGTTTACACAATCCTTTATCTCCGCATTTGCATACCGCATGCCCGATGCTATCCTTACGGGGAAAGTAAACAGTGATATTTTCGGTATTCAGGGTTGCTTCGAGCATATTGCCTTCAACAAAATCTGCCGACCAACCCTCTTGTACCAAACGCAATGAATCTTCGAACAGCTTCTTTCCGGCTTGCTTACGTAGCGCGGCTATATCTGCTTCTTTAAGATCTTTCCACGATTCGGTGGTTTGTTGAGGAACTTCTTCTGCTTGCGTATCCACCAACGAGGCATAAGCATCCGCGGCAATTATCCCCATTAGGATATGCTTGCAAACAGTTTTCGATGGACAACTGCAAGTACTCTCCGAAACATTTGTTTGAAGAGTTACCGTAACATCGTTCCAGCAGATTTGAAGTTGATCCCCATTCGGTTTTATCTTCATTTTGGCGATATCATCGAGATCTTTTAACGCGCGCTTATACAACCCTTTATTAGCCAATGTTACCAGAAATGCCTCTGATGCAAATGGAGAATATTGGCTTGCCTGTATTTTACAGTCTGTTTCGGCTATGATATTATCTTTCCAATCCATTCGGCTAATTCTTCAGGTGTTATGGCCGCTACTTCCGCTCCTATTCCGGCGATTGTTTTGGCGGCGCGTTTATCGTAACAAGGGGCGCTGGAATAATCCAAAGCAGGTAATACAAACAATCGGCTTCCGGCTTCAATGATATCTTTGCAAGAACGGTACATGTAATTGTAGTTATACCCATCGTATAAGTCGCTAACCAGTACAACAATTGTTTTTTGTGGCGCGGTTATAAGTTTTTTGCCGTATTCAAGCGCTTTGTGGATATCTGTTCCTCCACCCAATTGTACCTTCATAAGTGTGGCAACAGGATCATCTATATGGTCGCTCAAATCTACCACAGATGTATCGAAGATAACCAGTTTTATAGATAAGAAAGGCATCTTGGCAAATATAGATGCCATTACGGCTGTGTATATTACCGAATCCATCATACTTCCACTTTCATCAACCAGTATTACTACATGCCAGGGGTTATAACGGCGTACATTGAGATTGAAATATAATCTTTCCGGAATTATTGTACCATACTCCCTGCTATAATTTTTCAGGTTCTTGCGTATTGTTTGCTTAAAGTCGAAGTTCCTGAATATCTTATAAGGAGAATTCGACAGGGGTAATTTCCTGCCATAGAAGGTACGTTTTACCTTTATTTCCAGTTTCTTTTGCAATTCCTTTATTACCTCTTCAACGATACTGTATGCCAGTTTTTTCACATTATTCGGCATCATATCCCGAAAGGAGAGAATATTCTTCAACAGGCTCATATTAGGTTCGAGCTGTCGAAGTACGGATTCATCCGTTAGCAGTTGGGTAAGGTTGTACTTATCGAGTGCCTGCTTCTGCATAATTTCAACCGTCTTTTGCGGGAAGAGCCTTTTTACCCTTCTCAACCATCCCGGCACTGTGAGCATGGAGCCATCCCGTCCGCCGGTTGGGCTTTGGTCGCGCATTCCTTGTTCTCTGCCGTATTCGCGGTTGTAAAGAAATTGCAACGTACCGTCAAGCTCCCTGTCATCAGGATTAAGGGGAAGATTGTCTTCGGCAAAATCCCCCAGTATGAGCCGCCAGCGGTTTACTATTTGTTGATTATCGTTCATAATTGTTCTATAGTTTCCAGAGCTTCAACGCCTCCCCAATCAACGAATCCAGGAGAATCCCTTGCTTTATCTCTTCCTGCGATACCACCGCACTGCCCGTAAACTCATCTTCCGAAACATGATGATAATCCGCGATTTCCCGGCTCAACCGATTCAATTCTAATGGAAGGAAACCGGTAAATGCATACCGAAGATTGGGAAGTGTAGTAAGAAACTTTTCATTATCCGCAGAAGCTATTACTTTGTCAAGCGATTCAAGTATTCTCCTGTCGGTAAATAAAATATCCCGGGCGATTAAAAACAATCCGCATATAAATGAGGCTGCCTGTTCCGGCTCACCGATACTACTTGTAAGGTAGGCTGTAATCTGATTGCAAAATACCTCCTGCGGAATATACCCCTGCTTGTATCTGATTGCCAGACAAGTACCAAAGAAGCGGCTGTTACTGAAACCATCGTTTGTAACATTTTCTACTGCTGCGATAAAGGGGTCGGCATTCGTGTTATTTGCCGGGTCGAGGGTAAAGGCATACAGGTTGCGCATCTGTTCGCAAATGTCTTGTTCTTCCTGCTCGGTAGCGTGTTTTACCAACTCGATAAGAGAAGTAGCTCCTTCAAAAGCATTATGAAATAGTTCAGGAATCAACGGATGAACCTCTCCATCCATCAACTGTTGCATATTGGTTAGATACCCTAAGCTCGCCAGGAATTTGCATAACACAATGAAGTTCTTTTCCTGAGAGATTACCCCCCTGATTGTTTCTTCGTACGTAGTATAAAATCCTTCAATGCCCATTACCTGCACAGAGATCAGTAGTTTGCCAAGCGCTTCGGCCGTCATACTGTCTTTAAATTCTTTTTCGATAATGGAAGCGCATATCTGCGACAAACCGGCACCGTATACCGATAAATCAATCAAGCGGGTTTCCACCTGTGTGCTAAACCTGCATATCCATATTTCGCGTACCAGGTTTTTATCAGTGCGGTTAACATAATCCGGTCCTGATTGTAATGAGCAAAATCCTGTTTGCAAGAAAGCTAACTGATGAAGAAAGCGGCTTTTACGGTAATGAGCCGGGTTCTTTATGATGTCCAGTGTTACTTCCTGACGCTCCACATTCGTTATCTTTAAGCGGTGGAGCGCGCATAAACTTCTGAACTCCATAACAACAGGTGGAATAAACGCGTTGGCTGCTACCTTACCCGCGCCCATACCGGATAACAAGCGAAGTAGAAAATCTATTTCGAATGTAGAAGTAGAATTAATGTCGCCTTTTACAAAGCTGCTCTTCACGCCATCGAGTAACTCGTACACACCCGCGGCCGGCTTGTTTCGCAATACGGCAAGAGACCGCGCCATGTTGAGCGCGTTTATCTCATCGGGTATAGAAATTGCTTGAGTTTTGCGGGCGTAACGAGCCGTCTTGATAATATAATCAAGTAAAGTAGATTCATAAGGTTCTTTCTCTTTACCCAGTTTCTTCCAAACCGATTGGTAGAATGCCGGGAAAGGCATCCCCGCGGCATATCCGCTTTTACTATCCGCTTCTTTGAAAGTGTAGGGCATCAGGTACGAAGCTACATGGTCGGTGTTGCAGGCTTTAAGCTTTACTTCTTCACCGGAATCCACAAATTCCATTAGTCCTTTTATATGATAAGCTCCGGCAACAACCAATATCCGTTTGTGGTCGGAAAGCGATTTGCGAATCTCTGTAGCCATGTACTTCTCCCTTTTCAGGTCTTCCAAGTGTGAAGGTTGTGTTTCGGGCGTTGCCAGTCGCATGTAATACCCTAAATAGAATACATTCCGAACAAAACCCTCGGTTGTTTTTTCTTCTGCGCCAAGCTCGTAGCGACTTTCCCAAAATTCGGAGAAGCTGCGGCAACCCGAACGCTCCGCAATCATGGCGGTGTAGGTATTAACCTCGTATTCCTTATTCTCGTTATAATAAAATTGGGTTTCCTGCTCTTCGGTTTCTTTGTTTATCAGCTGTAGCGAATAAGGTAGATCAATGAACCTAACCGGAATGTTTTTTTCAGTTGCTTTGCGAATAGCCACCAACTCCGGCGAATATTCCAAGAAAGGGTAATAAGCACGGTACTTTTCTTTTTCCCCGTTAATCCTCCCGTCTTTATCATCGTAACTATAATAGATACAGAAAGGTGGTTCGGACGCTGCACTGGCTATGTATGGCATCAGGTAAGGAGAGTCCGACGGACCTTCTATTAATATAATATCCGGGCAATAGTTCTTGATTGTGCGTTGCAGATGAAAAGCACAAGCGGGAGAGTGATGGCGCACAGGAAAGTAAATTACCTGTGCGTTGGTGGAGAAACTTTTTTGGAAGAGGGCGAGGGCTTCTATATTTTCTATATTAGATGTCATTGTGTGCTTTTAAATATCCTGATAAAGGAAATCCCCAAGATTCATATGAATAATCCCTTTATAATCATTCCCTATCATCATATCATTTAATGTTACTACGTATTTTGGATAATTATCATCTATAGTCATTAGATTTCCAAATTCCCGTTTCCGGGTCTCCTCATTCATAATGCTTAAGGAAACCTGAATATATATCTTGCGTCCGTTATTATCAGCCATGAAATCAATTTCTTTATCTCCTAGTTTCCCCACATAAACCTTGTATCCGCATTGAATAAGATGAAGATATACCGCATTTTCCATAAGTTTATGGATCTCGGTTGACATATTAACACCACTTATAGTATTTTTTAATCCGATATCTTCAAAATAATACTTTTCTCCTATCTCGAATATTTTGAGCCCTGATACTTCCGAACGAACAACCTTGTACACAAAGTAAGCATTAGCTAAAGCACGTAAATAAGTTATAACTACTTGGGTGGATACATCCACTTTCTGCGATTTTAGGTATTTACTTATGTTTGACGCGGAGAATAAATTCCCCACGTTATCAGCTATATATGAAACCAGGTTCTCAAGGAAAGATACATTCCTTATTTTTTCCCGAGCAACTACATCTTTAAGTAAAATGGAAGAATAAACATTTCGTAAATACTCAAAAGACTGTTCTTTGGCTAGCCCCAGGTGGATTAAAAAAGGCATGCCGCCATACGTAAGGTAATGTTCTACCGATTTAAAATCATTCTCTAATTTGTGGAAAACCAAAAACTCCCGGTAGCTTAATGAATGAATATGAAATTCGATATACCTACCCGACAGATAGGTAGCCAGCTCTCCGGAAAGAAGATTTGCATTACTTCCTGTACAATAAATGTCGCACTTGCGTTCGGCAAGCAGGCTTCTAAGCGTATCCTGGAAATTCTCAACCTCTTGTACTTCATCAATAAAGAGATAATTATGAGCATTTTTAAGATGCTTTTTCACATATTCATAAAGATCCGATGAATACTTTATGGCGCGAAATTCTTCGAGCTCCAAGTTGATATAAATTATGTTTGCATCAGGAACAGACCCTTTTATTTCGTCCATTAATTGATACAATATATAGCTTTTCCCTACGCGTCGCTGACCGGTTAAGATTTTGATGATCTCTTTTCCAATAAATGGGCGCACCTTTGCAACATATTTTTCTCTTTTTATGTATTCCATATAAATGTATGATTGAAACTTCACTCAAAAGTATAAAAAGTTTCAATTATAATGGAAGGTTGGGCGTTAAATATAAAAAGTTTCAATCATAATGTAGGTTTCTTT
The DNA here is from genome assembly GCA_036724805.1 of Bacteroides sp. Classification (GTDB taxonomy): domain Bacteria; phylum Bacteroidota; class Bacteroidia; order Bacteroidales; family Bacteroidaceae; genus Bacteroides. The sequence continues at coordinate 11,914 of DAIMFE010000060.1, read as the reverse complement.
TGGAGTGAAAGATGAATAGCTACTATTTCAGAAAGTTCCTGTTCTCGTAAAATTCTTTCCATAATCCACCATTCCTTTCCGCCCTCATTTTAATAACCCCATTGAAATAGTCCTTCAATTTAGGAAGATCATCCTTATTCTCTTTCATTACCGCCCCTAACAGATTCTGAACCAGCGACCGCATATTTACGCTGCCATCTCCATAATAATATCCATCCAGAGCCGATTGATAATAAACAGATACCGCTTCGGCAGTACTCATAACGCCGGATAGCTTTTGAATCTTTGCCTTTTCGTACGATGTACCATTGCGAAGCTCATTAAATGTTGAGGCCAACACATCAATAACATCCTCCTGAGCCTCTATCTTCAGGTTGTTTGCCGCGAACATTCCGTTGCATTGCTCACGGATAATCTTACTTTCCAGTGCCACACTGCGAACAGGTTCAACCGTTTCGAAGTTGAAGCGGCGCTTGAGAGCGCTACTCATTTCGTTGATACCTTTATCGCGGGTATTGGCCGTGGCAATCACATTAAAGCCGGAAGAGGCAAAGAGTAAACCTTCTTCGCCCAGTTCGGGAATATTTAATACACGGTCGCTCATGATACTGATCAGGCTATCTTGTATTTCGAGCGGGCAGCGGGTAATCTCTTCAAAGCGGGTAATGATTCCCTGTTTCATCCCGATATAAACGGGAGAGGGGATAAGCGCTTCCTTCACCGGGCCTTTTGCCAATAGTAAAGCATAGTTCCATGAGTATTTGATGTTATCCTCGCTGGTACCGGCTGTACCCTGCACAGTGTTGGTGCTCATGCCACAAATACCGGCAGAGAGTAATTCACTTAACATGGTTTTTGCTGTACCCGGTTCGCCCACCAACATCAGTCCACGGTTTCCGGCGAGGGTTATAATGGAACGTTCTACCAGTGCGTCATCACCAAGATATTTGGGAGTGATGGTAATCTGTTTACCATCAAGCTCCAAAGGTTCTTTCTTTCCAAGAATAAAATCGCGGATAGCGCGGGGAGAGAGTAGCCAGTTTGCAGGGCGCGCGCCTTCATCATGTTTGCGGAGAGCGGCTAGCTCATCGGCATACCGCATCTCCATTAAAGGTTTTTGTATATTCATATTGAAACGCAGATTAACGCGGATTATTCTTCCTTTAACAGATCAAACACCCCAACCACCGTACTAACGAAACGTGCCGGTATGTTTGCCGGATCAACAATCATATTTGCTTTCGGTTCCTCCTGAACTTCACCATCCTCGCCCAAGCGGTAGAAGACAACATCGCCCAGAGTAACCTCCTCATTATACTCTTGTCCCATCCACATATACTCGAAGTTTAGCTGTGCTGCAACATTGAGGAACTTATCAACCCAATGGAAAAGCATAAAGCTACCGCCATCCCCCACTTCGCCGCGAACCATGTTGTACTTCTTGGCCATGCCGGCTATCTTGCCCGATTTAGCCATAACGCCACGGTATTTAGTCACCTTTCGGTCGGCAATATCATCCGATTCAAGTTTAGTAACAGGTGCGGATAGCTGCGGAAGCGGCTGCATCACCTCGTAGTCATCCAGCTGTTCCTGCCATTGGGCTACCAGCTCGGCAGTCATTTCAATGGGGTGAACCAATGTAATCGAAGCATTTTCGGGCAGCGTAAATTCATCCTCATTTACCGTATTGAAAGTGCCATCATCCATGTAACGGAATGATTCTACCAGGTTATTACCGTCATAAACGCCCCAGATAAGTCCGGTAGCGAAGCGATGCATAATGGGGTTTTCAACAAATAAAGTATTCCATGCGTTAACACTCCAACGCCTGCCATTCATTAAAACCTTCTCTAAACGATTGGTTTGAGTTTGAACAGCGACTTTCATTTGTTTCTTCAATTCGGAGAACTCCTTCTTGGCAGCAGTTGCCTTTACAGTATCATCGTTGGCTCCGGGTGCAGGCATTGATTTAATAACCTTCTTCTTATCATTATCATATATAGTAAAACTGAAATCCGGCATAAGGGTGATCTTAAAGGTACGCGTACCGTAATCCAGTTCTTTCTCACCATCCCAACTGAATCCCAGTGTAGGAACGATCTTATCGGATAACTCATCTTCCGGTATTTCGAGTGCTCTAGCAGCGAAAGAGAAAGCTGCTTTTGCGGCATTCTTCACCTGGTTATTCGGAAATTTAACCGCCATTCCATCGATCATCATCAATGCAACACTGCCACCATTCATGGCGATAGCATTCACAACGAAGGCAGCAATGGCCCCACGTTGCGCATCACCCCAGTCTCTTAGTTGGGTTTTAAGGCGAAGAATCTGAGAATCGGATGCATACAAACAGTACGGAATCATGATCATCTTCTTCTTGGCATCAGCTTTGTTGTCTTTCCAGAATTGATAAATATTTTCGAGTGCACCCTGAAAATCTTGCGGGTTGAGGCGTTCCACAATCTTATCGCAGGCTTTAATCCTGTAAGCCACATCCAATGCCATGTATTCCGAGATGATGTATTTAATTACCACTGCCGGTGCTTTTTCTGTTAAATCAATAAAACGCACCTCGGTAAACATATCTTCGGTTATCCATGAAATGAATTTCTCATTGTTCTTATCATAGTTGTCTCGGCAGTATTCTATAACGGTAGCATTATCCTCGAAAGAGAAATTAGCTCCGAACTTACGTTCGTTATCCCAGCGCTTGATTAAGCGCTTAGCCAATGACAATGCATCACCCTTCCAGCCGTCCATCTGTTTTTCCATTAACGAGCGGAAGCGCTCTTCGTTGTTACTTATAATTTCTTCTGCTTTCTTACGGATAAGTTTTGATTTGTTGGTCAGCATTGCAAACAATGGCTCATGCGCATCCAGCTTATAATTATCATACAGCAACTCTGCCCAGGTAAGATTCTCATCTACACTCATTTTATTTTTTATGAGCAACTCCAGCGCCAGGTCTTTATTCTCGAGAATGAATTCTTTGGTAACAGCTTCGGCAATAGCCTTGCGTACATATCCGACCCATATCTGGGTGTAACAATAAGCGCGGAAGGTGTTATCTACCGTAAGCCCTATATTGAGCAATGTTTGTAAACCATCCTTGGGAGATATGGAAAGCCATTTCTTACGGTCGCGCAAAAAGTATCCAACAGTAAAAATATCGTTGGCATATGTTTCGGATGATTTGGGCTGTTTGAATAACAGTAACTGTATAAAACGTTTTGCACGGGGCGAATAATCGTAAAGAACACTGAATCCACCGATTATATTAGCTGCGGTTCCCCACGAAAAAGAGCGGGTGAAATTTATTTTTATGATCTCATCCGGCGATACATCTTCATCGTAAAATAGGGTTTTAAGTTCTGCTTTGTCACTATATTCGCCAAGTAATCTTTTGAAAAGCGCTAACAAAACAGTTTTAACTCTTTCGCAATCTTCTTGTTTCTCACCGTTTTGAAGCCGGATTGCGAGCAGATATGGAACCATAATCTGGTCTTCACCGCCATTAGACTTCTCCAAACGTTGGTATAATTCCATAAAGGTTGCATTATCTTCCTTATAAAGATTGCGCAGAATGGTTGCTTTATCAATATCCTGTAAATTATACACCGCTATAATATAGTAATATGGCCATAGTGGAGATCCTATCGCTTTCAGAAAATCAACAAACTCATTATCCTTCATTTGATTGTATATCAGATAAGGAGTTTTAGAGTTTGTGGTGATCTGCGTAAGCAGTAATTCTTTTAGTTCCGGAGCATACTCATAGCTGTGATAAAGCATGATGGTAGTAAAATCGTTCTTTATTTTTCCGGCAACATCAATAAGTGCCGGTAGGTATTTAGCATATATGGAAGAATCTTTTCTTATTAATAGGGATGCGATATACAGTGCCAGATAAAGATCGCGGGTTGATTTTCTTTTCTCAATGAGTTCTTTTAGCTTGTCGTTCAATAGTTGATCGGCGAAAGTAATCGCTTCTTCCGGATGAAATTTGATCAGTTCTCCGGCCAGCCAGAACATTGTTTTTTCCGAAATATCATTGAATTTATTGACGGTTTGCTTTACTATAGATTCGAAATCATAACCAATTTTCAAACATACCTCAGTATCTTCTTTAACCCGATATGTTCCGCTCACCATTCCTCCGTTACGTATTTTGGAGATAACGACCAGCATGCGCCGAGCCAGTTCATGATTTTCTCCATCGAGTTCTTTAACTATCCAGTCTTCGTAATAAGCATAATACTTTCTGCCACCACTTGTTAACGGGCCTGTTAGCTCATCTTTTTTCCCTTCAAGATAATCGTAAACTAATGTAGTAAGTCCCCATTGATAATAGCTATTCTCGAACTCTTTACGCCAGAGTTCCATCATTTTTTCCTGTCTCATATAATTGGTGTTTTATTCTTGCCGCCCTCAAAGAAACAAATATAGCGGATTTTTATAAATAATAGTTAGCGGTAATTATATCAAACAGACACAATTTAGAGATTTAAATAACATTAACCTAATAATAAAGCCGTGTGGATAAGAAATTGGTATAAAGGCAAGATAAAGGTAAGATAAAGGCAAGATAAAGGTAAGTGTAAAAGAGAGATTCTTGTTAAAACTATTACGGTGGTTAAAACAATCAATGTTCAATATACACGGATGAAAAAAGAAGGTTGGCAGGCACACCCGCGTGTATTCAATAAAAATCAATTAAACATTCCGTATCGTAGTTTCATAAATAGTATTATACTCTACCGATGAGTTGTTGTTTTGTTTAATCTTTGAATAAGGTGACCTTCCCATTATTGCCCTGATAACAGCATCATTGGCTTTTAATAGAGTAGAATTATCAAAAGATTTTAAATACACATGAGTTACTTTCTCTGATTGATGCCCCATTGCCTGGCTAATTACAGAAGTAGCCACACCTTGATGATAAGCAACAGCAGCCCAACTATGCCTAGAAACATAAGAAGTTAAGTTGTCGTTCAGGCAAAGGCGTTCTGCTATTTTCTTTAAGCGCCTGTTTTGGGCACGCAATGCTGTTTCGTACTGTTTCCTTTCATCTTTTCCCGGATTCTTTATAATCGGAAGAAGGTAAGGAGAATGTGCCGTTTGATCTTTGTACTTATCAATGATTTTCCATGCAATAGCATCTACAGCAATAGTTACCATAGAACGGGTTTTGTGCCGTAGGTAGATAATACTGCCATCACTTCTAACATCGTTTTTCCGTAGATAAGCCAAATCGATAAATGAAATTCCCTGAAGATATAAACTTAACATAAACATATCCCGGGCAAAATCAAGGTAAGGAAATTTGCTAAAATCAGTCTGGCTGATGATTTTGAGCGTTTTAGTTCGGATTGCGCGTTTATAAGTTGGTTCGCTTTTAGTTTGGATACCACTAAAAAGTTTCGGTATAAAGGGCACCATACCTTTTTGTACTGCCTTGTTATAAAGCGACCGAACACGAGCCAGATAAAATACAATCGAATTTTTGCTTAATCCGGAAGATGCCAGATAATTCTGATAACCGGATAACCATTCGCAATTAAAAAAGCTTTCAACAGGTCCATCATCATTGTGATAATAGAGCATGCTGCGAAGTGTACTGAGGTAGGTCTCGGCGGTTCGTACACAGCCAAGCCTACGGTAGGCCTCTGCCACCTCCGTTACATAATCAGTTAAGTTCATGGTCGATAATTTAAATTACATTGTGAAAATTATTCCAATAAATATTGTGACAACTATTGTAAAAACCTATTTGTGAAACACTACTTTTAAAATTATCATAAAAACAAATTTGAAAAAACGATACGCAAAAACCAAATGCAAAATAACTATATTTCTGACAAAGTTGCAATCAAAAGAGATTCAAATAGTCACAAAGATTGTAGCAACAAGGAAAAAACATCAAAATCAGAACCTTTTGACATATCCATGGCAGTATGGGAGTGTACCTTTTCGGTTATAATAATTTTGATGGTAATCTTCGGCAACCCAAAACGTTGATGCCTCTGTTACAGCGGTTGCAACATTCAATCCCTTATCTTGTAATTCTTTTATCAATTTTTCGGCTATCACCTTTTGTCCTTCATTCTTGTAAAAGATCTCCGATCTGTATTGCTCTCCTAAATCAGATCCCTGGCCATTGATTTGCGTAGGGTCATGTATCTCGAAAAACATTTTAGCAAGTTTTTCATAATCGGTCTTTGTCACATCAAAAGTTACTCGTACGGCTTCGGCGTGACCGGTGTTTTTCTGGCAAACCTGCTCGTAAGTAGGGTCATTAACATTACCACCGATGTATCCGGATTCAACGGATAGTACACCGGGTAATTGTTTCATATAATATTCAACACCCCAAAAGCAACCCCCTGCAAATATGGCGGTGTCGTTAAAATCATGGGCCATAATGATATTCATGCTAAAATGAATAAAACAAAAAATCATCCTCACTTTTCTTTCCTCAGCTTATGTGCTCCAAAGATAAGAAATAATTAAAAATAATTGACTGAATGGTCAACTTTAATTTGCATAAATTAAAAAGCATGCATAAGTTTTATGTTGTTTTTATCCATATTATGCGGATTGATGCCATGTGAGCCTTGTTTTACAAAATCAACCCCCTGTAATGTTGTATAATATACTCACATTCTTATTAATTTCATATAATTAATTCATAAGCTATGCCAGATATATGCTAAATCGCCCAAACATTTCCAAACGAATTTATCTACCTGAAACAGAATCTCTGATCTCCTATTATCTCAATAAACGAAGTGTTATTTTAGTTTCTTATATAAAGTTAAATATTGAGGTTGTTTAATTATAAAATTACTTATCTTTGGGATGTTATATCTTATTTCAAAATATAGGCAAATGAAAAGAGTATTTTTACTAATTAGTTTATTGATTCTTTGTTTTAATTTATCCGGAGTTTATGCCCAGAAAAAATATAAACCGGATTACAAAGCTATTGCCCGAGAGCTTGTAGGAGAGGCAACTACAAACGAAGAAAAGGCGAAGGCCATCTATCAACATCTCTGCTCAACCATTGCATATGATGTTGACCTTAAGATCTTTACTCCTGAAGAATGTTACGCGGAAAAAAAAGGAACATGTCAGGCGTATGCACAGTTATTTGCAGAATTATGCAAAGCGGTAAAAGTTAAATGTACGTATATTAGTTGCGTTACCAAAGATGAATCGTACAATAAACAACTGGAAACCAGCAATACCACCCACGGATATTTAATGGTGGAAGGAGATAACAAAGAAATCTTCTTTGTTGACCCCACCTGGGGAGCCGGACATGTTGAAAATGGACAATTCATTAGAAAGAAGGGCGACATGTCGTGGTTTAAGGTAGAACCGGAATGGATGATATTCTCTCACTTCCCGGCTGACCCAAAATCACAGCATTTGAATAAGCCTCTTACTAAAGAAGAATTTCTCAGTATGCCAGCGTTAAATCCTTATCTCAAATACTTTGGTTTTGATGGTAAAAAACTTCTTGAAGATTTCAGAGCTAAAACCATTACATCCATGCCCGAAGTAATTTATCATCCCGATAATATTGATAAGTTCACTATAGTTGATGTGCCGCTAAAGGAGGCATTAAATATAGGAGAAACGTATAAATTCACCATTAAGAAAAAGAACGATATTAATTACGTGCTGGTACACAACAAAAACTCATTTAACAACTGGGTAGAAGAAGGCGACAATCTAACTATGTCTTACATTCCGGATGCTCCCGGAAGAGTTTTTATAGGTTTCCAAAATGCAGTGCAAAGCGAAAAAGGAATTTATGAATTACTTAGTTATCAGGTTCCAACTCCTTCTCCCGAAAAATACAAGGAACTCGTTGAAATAGATCCTTACTATAGTCCGGTTATACAAGCGCTTCCTAATTTTTCTTTGCAGGTGAAGCAATTTAGCTTCAATGGTAAAAAGATTATTGAAGGAGCCGAGAATAAATCCATTACATCCTTACCCAAGAATTATGCCAATAAGTTTAGCGAATTTAAGATCGTTGATGTACCCTACAACGAACACCTGAAAGTAGGGACTGAATATCGATTTATGATCAATATTCCTCAGGATCTGATACCGGCATTAATATTTAATGAAGACGCAGATGAAGAATGGAATACGATAGGAGATACGATGCGCGAAATTGTATTCACTCCCGATAAGTCGGGAACTGTAAGCATTAATCTTCTTCGGCGTGGTGAAGAAAGATATACCAGGATTCTTGAATATATTGTTGATGAACCAACCGAAAAGGAATGGGAAGTACTAATAGGCACTCATCCTTATCTATCGAAAGAGCTAAGAGCATTTAAAGGATTCAAGCCCGACCTTCAACTCTTAAAAGTAGATGGCCATTTACTAATAAATGGTATTGGAAATCAAAGTATCACAGAACTTCCTACAGCACAATATTACAAAGATTACCCGGTACGGGCCATCAATATACCTCTTGATAAAACGCTCATGATCGATTCAACTTATACATTCAGCGTTGTTGTTCCCGGAAAAGGAACCCCAATTCTGCGGTTGAACAATCAAAATGTTTCCGAACCATTTATAGAAACAGGAGGTGTTTGGGAGATACAATATACACCCACCAGCCAAGGAGAATTAATGGTTTCTATTTTTGATGATCAGGCAAGCCAGCGTTGTAATATCCTAACATATAATGTAACCGAACCTTTCAGAACCAAAAAGATGCTCATTGAGGATTGCTTAAAATTTCTTGCCCGACAAAGGAATGTTATTATGGCTGCCATAGGTCAAGATGATGGCTTGCCGAAACTACATTCGTTACCTGTATTGAAGTTTACCGATGAATATCTTTATTTTGCAATTTCACCGGGAGAGGAAATTTATTGGCAACTCGAAAAAAGGCCGCATACAGAGCTAATGAAGGTAGATGCTGAGGAATCCATGCACATTGCCGGCACTGTATCTTTTGATGTTCCGCAGCATGTTGCTAAAGAAATTTATGACTCGAGCGATGAACTAAGAATGACCGTTGATGATTTTAGCAAGCTGAAATATTTCTCGGTTAAATTTGATGAGATTAAACATCATCGTGAAACACCGATAAATACAAAATAATCCACATGCCTAATGCCGCATGGTGTAGGGGCGGGCCTTGTGTTCGCCCTGCATAGTGTGTCTCTAATAGGCATTTTGGGTTAAATATTATCAAACCCACCCTATACATCTCCTTTTTGTCGTAAATTTGTGTTCAATTCCTAAACTCAAATTTATGCAAATCAAATTAGGCGAATTTAATCAGCTGCAAGTAGTTAAAGAAGTTGATTTCGGTTTATACCTCGATGGAGGTGATGCCGGCGAAGTCTTGTTACCCGCTAGATACGTACCTGCTGATGCAAAGCCCGGCGACCGGCTAAATGTTTTCCTTTATCTGGATAGCGAAGAACGATTAATTGCCACAACCCTTACCCCGTTGGTTCAGGTAGGAAAATTCGCCTGTCTGGAAGTAGCCTGGATAAATCAATATGGCGCTTTCCTTAACTGGGGATTAATGAAAGATCTCTTTGTACCTTTCTCCGAACAAAAAATGAAAATGCAGGTGGGCAAGAAGTATGTTATCCATGCTCATCTTGACGAAGAGAGCTACCGTATTGTTGCCTCTGCAAAAATTGAAAGATACTTATCAAAAGATTTTCCTTCTTATAACCCCGGCGATGAAGTAAATATCCTTATCTGGCAAAAAACCGATTTAGGGTTTAAAGCGATAGTAGAAAACCGGTTTAGTGGCTTGCTATACGATAGTGAAATCTTTACCAACCTCTACACCGGTGTAGAAACGAAAGCATACATCAAGCAGATTAGAGAAGATGGAAAGATTGATTTGATTCTTCAAAAAGGGGGAATGGGAAAAGTTCGGGATTTCTCCGACACGCTGCTACAATATATAAAAGATAATAACGGAGCTATACCTTTTACCGATAAAAGCAACGCCGAAGATATTTACGATGCCTTTGGGGTTAGCAAGAAAGTATTTAAAAAAGCAGTTGGCGATCTATATAAAAAGAGACTTATAGAGATTCAAAACCGGAAACTGGTTTTGAAAGTTGAAAGTTGAAGGTTATGACGCCGTCCGCAGCATAGGCCACATAAACATCACCAGCGCCATAGGGAGAATCCTCGCCGGTAGGGGAAAACCCTCACAAGAAGTAGAGATAATCATTAGGGCAAGGAAATTTCTTATATTATCTTTGTAATATCGAAAAAAGAAAAGAGAGTATTAACAGATAAATGAGCTGAATTATGAAAAGAATGATGATAACCCTATTTGCCATCGGAATAGCTGCCATGTGTAGCACGAGTGTGGCCGCCATGAGTACCAGCAAAGTTAGGAACGAAACCCGTTTCCTTACTGACAAAATGGCTTACGAATTGAACTTAAATAACTCCCAATATAACGATATCTACGAAATAAATTACGATTTTATTTATTCCGCCGGTGGTATTATGGATGATGTAATGAGGGGTGAAGAATGGGCAATGGACAGATATTATTATCTTTTAGATATACGGAACGATGATTTGCGTTGGGTAATGAACAATGTTCAATATAACAGATTCCTGAATATTGAATATTTTTATCGCCCGATATATGCAAGTGGTAACAGATGGAGTTTCCGCATATACCTTACTTATAGTAATCATCATCATTTTTATTTTCCTGTACCGCATCATTACACAACCTATTGCGGTGGTCATTACCGCACACATTATAACAATATCAGTTATTATAAAGGACGCTATAGCCATACCGTTTATCACCAACCGGTGTATATCAGAAAACAAACGGTTTATGTAAATACCCGCAAATCAGATTTTAGATCGGTTACGGTTAGACCTAATACAAGCAGGCCCCCAAAGGGAAGAGGAGATGATGTTTATAATAGTGGTGCAAGAAGACCGGCTACCGGCACAGCGGTTCGTTCAAATACTACAAGACCTTCCTCTTCATCCGGTGCCCGGCCTAGTACTTCGGCAACAAGACAGCCGGCAACAACCTCAAGTAGTAGTTCTTCGGCCAGGCCTTCAACTAGCAGTTCTTCGGCCAGACCTTCAAGTAGCAGCTCGTCAACAAGACAGCCGGCAACAACTTCTAGTAGTAGTTCTTCGGCCAGGCCTTCAACTAGTAGCTCGGCCAGGCCTTCAACTAGCAGTTCTTCGACTAGATCTTCAAGTAGCAGTTCGGCTAGGCCTTCATCCGGCAGCACTAGCTCTAGCAGGCCGTCATCGCCCTCAAACAGTAGTTCAAGAAGCAGTTCATCTTCTTCAAGACCCTCAAGCAGTGGCACTAGCTCAAGAAGTTCGGTAGGTAGTTCATCTTCTTCCGGCAGTCGCAGTTCATCAAGTTCAAGTAGTTCTTCAAGATCCTCTTCGGGCAGTTCCTCCTCACGCTCATCGGGTGGCAGAAGATAATAAATAGATACTTTCCTAACGTTTTTTACTAGACTTAACTATGACCTTTCTGATGAGGGAGCTGTATACGATTGGGTACAGTTCCCTTTTTATTTGATGTTTGTTGTTTGCGCAAGTGCTTAAATGCACGTTGCATTTCTCCCAAATGCGCGTTGCATCTGCCTCAACAGCACGTTGCTAATCCGAAAACGCACGTTGCATTTGAGAAAATGCGCGTTGCATTTTGGAGCAACACAACGCACCAACAAAACACCTGTCTTCTACCCGCAAAACACCTGTCTTTTACCGGTACCCCTCCGACAAATAACAAACCACACCTTATATATTATATACACTATATTTGTAGCAAATCGAGTTGTTTTTAGCAAAAAATGAAATTTATATTAAAACATAGCCGCATATTGATAAAAAAAGTCTTTTTAATATG
>DAIMFE010000059.1:0-20719 GCA_036724805.1 Bacteroides sp. | reverse complement strand
TAACAGTACTAACTTCGGGGTACATTAAAATATAGCGCAAGGCTTTTGCCGATAAATTTTCTACATTTAAGGATGCTTTTAGTTCTTGTACGGCCTTGATCCCTGTCAGATAATCTATACCGGAAAATGTTTCTCCTTTGTCAAAAAAATCCCCGTTTCTATTAAAGGAACGATGGTCATCTTTCCCGAAAGAGGTGTTTTCGGTATATTTCCCCGTTAATAGTCCGCTGGCTAAAGGTACACGTACTATTATGCCAATGTTTTTCTCTTTTGCTTTGGCAAATAATTCCTCAGCAGGTTTTAGTCGGAACATATTGAAAATTATTTCAATAGCGGAAATGTCATAATTCAAAGCAGCCAATGCTTCATCTACACGCTCCACACTTACGCCGTAATGCTTAATTGCTCCCTGTTGCTTCAACTTATCCAAAGTTTCGAAAATCGCAGGGTTATGATAAACTTCTGTGGGAGGGCAATGCAACAGTATAAGGTCGAGATTTTCCACTCCCATATTATTTATGGAATCGAAAACAAACTTTGTAATATTTTCTTCATTATAACCTTCCGCCATGTGTGGATTTAATTTCCGACCACATTTCGTTACAACGTATATTTTATCTTTTTTGGTTTTCAGAAACTTGCCAACGCTTTTTTCACTCATCCCGTTTTGATAGATATCAGCCGTGTCAATAAAGTTAACCCCTTGTTCGTAAGCTGCCTCCAGGGTGTTTTGCGCCATCTTCTCATCAAAGGTTTCTCCCCACTTTGAACCAAGCTGCCAAGTCCCAAGCGAAACTTCGCTCACCTTAAATCCTGTTCTTCCTAAAACTCTGTATTTCATCATACTAAATAATTTATTGTATTAAGATATTTATTTCTTATCCTATCTCTTCGCAAAGATAGAATACATAGTACAACTTGGCAATACATGAAAAAATAATCATATACTGACTAATTTATTCCTATACTGATTATCAATGCATAATAGATACTATCTTTGCCGGATAAAAAAAATTAGTCTATGTATAAACGAAAAGTGCCTTTAGATCTATCTTGTGGTACCCGTATAGTAATGAGTATCATTGGTTCAAAATGGAAACCGTGCTTGATAGACGCTCTGAGAGATTCTCCTAAACGTCCCGGTGAGCTTCATCGCGAAATACCGGATGCCGCTTCACGGGTTCTAAATCAAAACCTGAGAGAACTGGGGGAGCATGGTATTATCAAGAAAAAGATATTTGCAGAGCTTCCTCCTCATAGTGAATATTATTTGACTGATTTAGGGAAAAGCATATTGCTGATTATAGATTGTATGGATGATTGGGGAGAAAAACATCGGCCAATACTTGAGAAATTACTACTTTAACGATGCCCAAAGTGAAATAGATTCTATTATCGGGAAGAATACCGCGGCATATTTGGTCAATTTGGATAAGGAATATTCCCTTATCACAAAAAACAAGCCTGTCTTCTCGAAGCCGAAAGGCTCGTTGGAATTTGAATAATAACTATATTCGTTTCCGGTTTATTTATCTGAATCAGTCATTGATTGAAAGGGGAAAATATGACTTGTTTCGAGAGTTTATTGACAAGAACTATAAGCAATATAGCGTTTCATTCCGGAAAAATATTTTCGGGCTAAAATGGCAGAAGAGAGGAGGGTTTTGTATAAAATCACTATTGTAGTCGAAGTAAAGCGCAACCCCGGGAAAATTAACATGACTTTACTTCAGAAAAAAGCCGATTCAAAAAGTACGTATATTTGAACCTGAAAACTGATATGAAACATGTAGACCGGAAAAGGCAGTCGAAAGTCAAGCCCGGACAGAAATCAGTTGCTAAAATAGGTATTAAAAAAGGCAAAGTTCCGGTGAGATATTCATGCTAATATGTTTTATTTGCCACCTAAAGGACAATGAAAGGATCATATAGAAAGTGGAGCTGCACCGGAAGTAAGGGCATAGGTCGAGTTTTAGTTGTTTTTTTGGAAAGTATATTAGTATCATTGTATAACCAAAAACGAAATCTAAAGTATTTTGGACGATTTTAAGAGTCCCTTATCAAATATCAGATAAAATCGGGACGATAAGAAAAATATAAATACATATGAGGCAATAACTTTGTATCATTCATGGAGCATTGAAATTGGCAGCCATTTTCTATGCAATAAAAAATCAAGTTATGAAACAAAGAGAACTTAAAAGACTATTCCCGACACTTATGTTATTATACGTTTTTTCAGGATGTATTGTCCTGAAAATGCCGGCACAAACGTTCGTACATAATTATTCGAAAGAATACATTTATCCCGAAGAACCGGCGGTGAAGCAGAAGTTGGAAGAGTGGCAAGATTTAAAATTTGGTATTCTTATTCACTTCGGACTTTATTCTTATTTAGGTTGTAACGAATCATGGCCTATCTGTTCCGATCGTCATTGGCGGGATACAACAATGAGCTACACGGCTTTTAAAGAACATTATTGGGAAGCTGCTAATTTCTTCCGTCCCATGGATTTTAATCCGGAACGTTGGAGCGAAGTCAGTAAGAAGGCGGGTATGAAATACGTTGTATTTACCACCAAGCACCACGATGGTTTCAATATGTATGATACGAAATACTCTGATTACTCCATTACAAAATATGCATTCAAAAATCAGAAGAAAAACAATATAACGAAAGAGGTATTTGATGCTTACCGCAAAGATGGCTTCGTAATAGGCGCATATTATTCCAAAGCCGATTGGCATTCGCAGGATTATTGGTGGGATAAATATGCGACTCCCGACCGTTATCATAATTATGATTCAGATCGATATCCCGAACGTTGGCAGCGATTTAAACAGTTTTGCTATAATCAAATTGAGGAACTCATGAATGGCGATTATGGAAAGATTGATATACTCTGGTTAGATGGCGGATGGGTAAGGCCTTCTTCCGATGAGATTATTAAAGCAAGAGGGGCAGCCTATACCGGAAGTGAAGATATTGACATGCCGGGTATTGCATCCATGGCACGCAACTATCAACCGGGTCTTTTAGTGGTCGACCGTACCGTATCGGGTAAATATGAAAATTATCGTACTCCGGAACAAATCATCCCGGAAGAACAAATGGATACGCCATGGGAAACCTGTCTTACCCTGGGTAAAGCATGGGGATATAAGCCGGGCGACAATCAATATTATAAATCTCCTTCAAAAGAAATTAGCATACTTGCAGAGATAGTAGCTAAAGGCGGTAGTTACTTGTTGGCCGTTGCTCCTAACGGTGATGGTATTTTTCCTGCCGAAGCAGAAAATATCTTAATCCGGATAGGTAAATGGTTGGATAAGAATGGAGAAGCCATTTATGGCACACGCATCACCAAACATTACCATGATGGTAATACATGGTTCGTACAAAGTAAAGACGCCGGAACATTATACGCAATCTATTGTCCGGAAGAGAATACATCTCTCCCGAAAACGATTGTTTGGGAAGGTAATGAACCTGAAGGTACCATGACCTTGTTGCAAACCAATCGTCAAGTGAAGTACAGTGTTCAAAATGGTAAAGTAACCGTGATGCTTCCATCCGGTTTGAATAATGAACCGCTTGCTTTCCGTTTCAAACCGAAAAACAAATAATCATGATGAAACAATTGGCTATATTATATTCCTTTCTTGTTTGCTCACAGCGGGCGTACAAGCCAAGGAAACACCGGTTACGATCAAACTGACAAATGTAACGCTTATGTATGAGGAGCGGACTACGCCTTTGCCTTTAAATAAATCGGTTATAACTGATCGTACCGTAATCTTTCCAATGGCCTCTCCCGGAGAATGTAGATACATCCGAAATGGTCATATTAAAGTGGGAGATTGGATGATTAAAGCGAATGTGTCTCTTAAAGGCCCCTCCGCTTTACCATTTGTTCAATTCAAGAAGGAGGTGATGTATGTATTATATATGAAGGAAATGCAATGCAGATCCATGAAAATGGAACCGAAAAAACGCTAAAAGACAAACAGCCGGAATTGAAGATTTAAAAAGTAGGTAACATTCTAAATCAAAACAATTGTTTTTAAACACTATCGGCTTTAAAGAAGAATTGCGTGTATATTTCCTTTAGCCGGGAATATTATGCGCAATTCTATATTAAATTACTAAAACAATAGATATGAAAATGAAAGAAAAATTGTGCATTACGGTTTGGGGAATGTGTCTGCTTATTGCTTGCAACATGCCTAAGTCGGATACGTCGGAATGGTTTGCGAATGCAGTAGGTACTTCTAACTATCAGTTACTTTATATGGCCGAACAGCTGGATAACGCACCTGATACAGCCTGCTTCCCCCGTTCCGTTCATGTGGATGGAAGTTATCGTTTGGAGAACGCAAAAGACTGGACAAGCGGATTTTATCCCGGGTCTATGTGGTTGGCCTATGAATTGACAGGCGATGAGGCTCTGGCAAGTGAAGCCCGTAAATACACCAACCGCCTGGAAGAGATTCAATATTATACAGGCAACCATGATATTGGCTTTATGATGTATTGCAGTTACGGACAGGCATTTCGGTTGAAACCGGAACTAAAAGATAAAGAAATACTTGTTAATACAGCAGAAAGCCTTTATGCACGTTTTAGCCCGGAAGCCGGGTTGATCCGTTCTTGGGATTTCGGCAACTGGAACTATCCGGTTATCATTGATAATATGATGAATTTGGAGTTACTTTTCTGGTCGTCTGAACAGACCGGAAATTCAAAATACCGGGATATTGCGATTGCTCATGCCGATAAAACTTTAAAAAACCACTTTCGCGACAATATGACTTCTTATCATGTGGTCAGTTATGCAACACCAAGTGGAAAGGTGGAATCGAAAGGAACCTATCAAGGCTATTCTGATTCTTCTGCTTGGGCACGTGGGCAGGCGTGGGGAGTGTATGGTTATACTATGTGCTACCGCTTTACCAAGAATCCGGTTTATTTGGATGCCGCCCGGAAGATTGCTCGATTTATCATGGAAAATCGTCCTTCGAAAACCGATTATATTCCCTATTGGGACTATGATGCGCCCGATATTCCGGATGCTCCGCGTGATGCCTCGGCAGCAGCAATTACGGCTTCAGCCTTACTCGAATTGTGCAAATTTACAGCTGATAAAAAGTTAAACGATAATTACATAGAATATGCGGTGAATATCCTGAAACAACTTTCGTCACCTGAATATCTGGCCGAAAAGGGAAAGAATAAAGGATTTCTTCTCATGCATTCGGTGGGGAGTCTTCCACACAACAGTGAAGTTGATGTCCCCCTGAATTATGCAGACTATTATTTCCTGGAAGCATTGAAGCGTTATAAAGACTTGATTTATACTGAATAAGTTGTATCAACTTATTCAGTATAAATCAGAAAGTATTTTATTATAGTAACCTTATTTCCCCTGACTCTTAACATATTCGGAAGGTAAACAGCCTACATATTTCTTAAAACTGGTAGAGAAATAAGAGGGCGAACTGAACCCTACCCGACTACTGATTTCAGCAATGGAGTATCGTCCTTCCAGCAACAACTTGCAGGCCTTATTGAAGCGAATACGACGAATGAAATTTGCAGGTGGTTCTCCTGATACAGAGTTCATCTTGAGGTATAAAGACGAACGGCTCATGAAAAGTTCTTCTGCCAGATCATCAGCAGTAAAGTCTTCATTGTCAATGTTCTTCTCTACCATTTGAATAGCTTTACTCATGAACTCTTCGTCCAATACATTGGATGTCATCTTCGCTGTATCAATGTCAATCGTATTCGAATAATAATGTTTTAGCCGTTGTTTTGATTTTAGGATATTATTGATCTTCCCCTTCAGTAGTCCGATTGAGAATGGTTTAGGAATATAATCATCTGCTCCGACACTAATACCGGCTGTTTGTGCTTCAATGCTTCCCTTGGCCGATAAAAGGATAACGGGGATATGGCAGGTTTGTATGTTTTTCTTTATCAATTCACACAACTTTATACCATCTATGCCCGGCATCATAACATCGGAAAGAACAATGTCTACTTTCTGTTCCTTTAAAATAGACAAAGCCTCTTCTCCATTCGAGGCTGTAAGGGTAATATAATTCGATCTGAAGTTACTTTTCAAATAATCCACCATCTCTTTGTTGTCATCTACCAACAAAATGCTCCCTGTAATCTCCTTCGGAGACACATTATCCTCTTGTCCCGGTAGCTGTTCTTCCGGGAATGATCCATCTTCTGTGATAGTCTCTGTAGCTAAGGAGGAGGTTTGCTGTTTGGTACAACTTTCTTCATGCCGGCTCTGTAATTCTGTAGGAGCATATACCTGTAAACTCAAGGGAAGTTCGATCGAGAACTCACTGCCCTGGTTAAGTTCGCTGGCAATTTGGATAGAACCATGATGTTTCTCTACCAGACACTTTACTAGTGAAAGTCCGATTCCGCTTCCTTGCCGGTTTTCATTCACCCGGTAAAAGCGGTCGAAGATATGTGATAACTTCTTCTGTGGTATACCTATACCGTTATCTTGAATGCTGAACCCGAATCGATCTTCTTTTCTCCATAGAGAAAGTGTAATCTGCCCTCCATCCGCAGTGAATTTGAATGCATTCGAAAGTAGGTTCGTCAGCATCATTTCCAGGTATGTTTTATCTATTGGGAGTAAAAACCCATTCAGATCCGACCGGAATTGATACGTGATATTCCTTCTTTGCGCATTCTCTTTAAACATAGCGAAAATATTCCCGGCGAGTTCATCCACATTGTCCATGGCTACTTGGATAGGGAGGGCGCCTGATTCAGCTTTCCGGAAATCCAGTAATTGATTGATCAGATGTAGTAATTTACGTCCGTTGCGGTAAATATACGATAGCTTTTGTTGCGCTTGGACATCAAAATTGTTTCTCTCATTCATCAGCTCTTCCAAAGGAGCCAGAATTAAACTCAACGGGGTACGAAGTTCATGAGACATATTAATGTAAAAGCGAACTTTTTCCTGACTGACCTCCTCCGCTTTACTCCGTTCCAAAGATTCAATTTGTATTCTCATTTTCATTTTGGCCCGGGCAATGAAGAAATAAACAATGAAAGAGAGTACACCCAATGTAAGAACTGTAAAAAGAAGTTTGGCCCACCATGTTTGATGCCACATGGGTGTAATATGTACAAAGAACTCGGTTGGCGTAGTACTCCATCGTCCATTATTATTACATGCTTTTACTTTAAATATATATTTTCCGGGTGGTAGATTGGAATAGGTAGCACTTCGTGTAGAAATGGCCTGGCTCGAGTATATCCAATCTTCATCGAATCCTTCCAACTTATAAGCAAATTGATTCCGTTTTCCGGAAAGGTAGTTAATAACCGAAAAATTAATACTGAACAATTTCCGGTTAGACGGGAAAGACATACCCATTAGTTTACCATTGCTTTCCCAAAAGTGTTTGGATTCGCCATCTTTAATTCTTAAAATCGGTTGATTCAGGATTCTTGCCCCGGAGATAACGGCATTTGGAGAAAACGGATTATCTACAAATTCGTAGGGGTTGAAATAGGTGATGCCGTTTAGACTGCCCAGGAAGAAGATCCCGTCTTGGGTTTTACACGCCCCGTATGTGTTGAATTGTTCGTGGCTTAACCCATCTTGTATGGTATAATTATAGAAAGTTTGCTCGGATGGATCGAAACAAGATAAGCCCTGGTTGGTAGTTATCCACAATCGTCCCCGTCCGTCTTCCAATATGCCATATATATAATTATTGGGCAGTCCGTCTTGAGTAGAATACCTTTTCAACTGTTGGGTGGTGCCGTCAGGCGATTTGTACAAACCGATAGAAGACGCGATCCAGATATGATGATTGCTATCCTCTTTTATACAGGAAGATTGTATCGATGTAGGAGTGCTTGAGGTATGGTCTTTCCATTCTTCGAGTTTGTTATTGGCATATACAAATAAACTCTCTTCTGTTCCAATCCATATCCGGTCTTTTGAGTCGCGATAGATAACGGATATTAATACAGAATTTAGTTTGGGGTATTTTTGGGCTAAAGGATGAAGAGACAACTGCCCGGTCTTTTTATTAAAAAGATGCAATCCCGTAATAGCCCCCACCCAGAGCGTTCCATCCCTTCCATCCATTAAAGAATAGCAACTGTTATCGAAGGCAACATGATCTTTAAAATAGTAATTCTCAACTTGTTTTGTTCGTATAGATAAATAGCTTAATCCTCCTCCGTGACTTCCTATATACACACCCTCTTTATCC
The DNA here is from genome assembly GCA_036724805.1 of Bacteroides sp. Taxonomy (GTDB): domain Bacteria; phylum Bacteroidota; class Bacteroidia; order Bacteroidales; family Bacteroidaceae; genus Bacteroides. The sequence continues at coordinate 12,451 of DAIMFE010000059.1, read as the reverse complement.
GGGAGAACACATTTGATATTATCCGATTGCAATGCATGTTTGTTTTTCCGGTTGGCCCGGTAAACAGAAAAATGATTGTTTTTCCTGTCATATGCATTCAATCCGCCATCGTTGGTGCCTATCCAGAGATAATGGGTGTAAGGGTCTTCTACAATACAGCTCACCGTATTGTCGCTGATTGAATTCTTGTAACCGGAATATTTCATCGTTTTAAAGGTAGGAGCCATGGGATGATAATAGTTAAGCCCGCCGTAAAAGGTCCCTACCCACATCCCGCCCTGATTATCTTTTAGAATAGAACGGACAGAATTATGCCCCAGTGAGTTTTCGTCCTCATGAGAATAAACATACTTATCTATGGTTTCAGTTCCCGTATCAAGTATAAACAGCCCGTTTGAAGTTCCGATCCATATTCTGCCTTTATCATCTTGAGCCAATGCACGCACGTCGTCAAGAGATTCTTGCTGTTGTTTATCCCGGTAACGATAGTGCTTCTGTAGTTGGAATTTATCATCAACACAATACAGACCATTGACCCGGGAACCCAACCAGCAAATACGATTTCTGGGATCATAAATAATAGACGAAATAACTTCTTTGTTTAATTGGGTAAGCAGCCGAACGAGGGAGTCGCCATCAGTTTGATAGAAATAGATTCCGGAAGATGTTCCAAGGAGTGCCCCTTCATTCATTTTACAGATGGAGTAGACAACCGTTTTTTGTAGTTGAGGATATAAATCCATATGGCCTGTTTTCTTATCAAAAACAATTAGCCCGGAGCTTGTTCCCAATAGAAGCCGGTTTCTTTCATACAGGTCTTCAATGCAAAAAACCTGTACAGGCAACCCTTCGGGCATCGTATAATTCGTGAAATTGTTTACCATGATATTATACCGGGCCAGTCCGGTTACTGTACCAACCCATACAATGCCCTCATTATCGGTACAAAGGGAGTAAACTCTATTATTGGCTAAACTCGCGCTATTGTTCAAGTTATTATAAGAGTGAGAAAAGAGGTAGCCATCGTACCGGTTCAATCCATCTATTGTTCCCGCCCAGATCTTACCATTATGGTCTTGGGTTAATGAAAGAACTGTGTTTTGAGATAATCCGTCATTTACTGAAAGTCGTCGGAAATGAATGTGATTTGAATTGTTTGCTGTTGCATAACAGTAAGAAACAGATAAGAAGCAAAGAAATAGATTGAAAATAGTTCGTGTTTGCAAATATCGGTTTTTCATGAGTGCAGAATGATAATAGTGAGTGTTCAAATTATATATACTAAAGGTAACTATCTTTTGATTAATATCAAAATACACATAGAAATAACAAAGCCACATAGGACAAAATCGAAATCTTTTTAGTAGAAATCAAAAATCGGAGAGCAGAACCATAAAAGGTTATATACCGGCGATATATAATAGCTAAACTAATATGGAAAGATTCAAAAGCCGGAAATAAAATAATGGACTACATTTACTTCGCTGATTATTTATGCGAATTCTTATATCATAAAATAATAAAAGATAACCGGATATGAAAAAACTAAAGTCGGCTTTAATGGTAGGAGCTGCTATACCGGCTGCATTCTGTGCACAGGAACGCCCCAATATTATCTATATTATGACTGATCAGCAAACGGCTACAGCAATGAGTTGTGCCGGGAATGCCGACCTGCATACTCCGAATATGGATAAACTGGCACAACGGGGTGTTCGTTTTGAAAATGTTTACTGTGCCTTGCCACTTAGTGGGCCTTCACGTGCTTCTATGTTTACCGGACATACTCCCGGTGAAGTGGGCATACAGGAAAATGGCACACCGGTGCCCGACTCTCTACGAACTCTTACTTTGGGTACGTTACTGGAACAAGGTGGTTACGAAACAGCTTATGGTGGTAAATGGCATGTCCACACCAATTCTCTGCCCGGAAAGTATGCCTTTGGATTTGAGAACTTGCACGGGCATAACGACTACGGATTGGCAGAAGCATGTGTGGAATTCCTAAAACGGAAGCACGATAAGCCTTTCTTTCTGGTTTCCTCATTCGATAACCCACACAATATCTGTGAATACATCCGCGAACAAAACCTTCCTTATGCTACTGTAAGGGAACCTGCTGATAAAAATTTGCCCAACTTACCTGCTAATTTTAGCGTTGCCCCTTACGATGCGGATATTCTGATGTATGAGAAACGTCAGAGTTACCGGTTATATCCTACCCAAAACTACACCCCCGATGATTGGCGTCGGTACCTCAATGCCTACTACCGTCTGATAGAAACGGTAGATGCCGAAATCGGAAAGATCGTAGACGAGATAGACCGCCAAAATCTTTGGAGGAATACCGTTGTTATTTTCACTTCCGATCATGGCGATGGTGCCACAGCTCACCAATGGAATCAGAAGACGGTACTCTATGAAGAGGTGGTAAACGTTCCTTTTATTGTTTGTTTGCCTTTAGGCAAACATGCCGGAAAAGTAATGCCCCAACTTATAAACAATGGAGTAGATCTCCTGCCCGCTATCTGCGATTGGGCAGGCGTTGAAGTTCCTCACAACGTACAAGGAATCAGTTTTCGTTCTGTAGTAGAAAACGGCAATCCACATCAGGTACATCAACCTTATGTCGTTACTGAAACCCGCTTCTCACAGACCGGCGGGACTTATGGCTGGATGGTACGCACCCCACAATATAAATATGTGCTGTATGAAGCCGGTAAAAATCGGGAAATGCTCTACGATATGGAAAACGATCGCGGTGAAATGCGTAACCTGGCTATTGAAGGTCAATATAAAGAGGTGGTAAAACAACATCGTCAGATGTTGGAGGAGTGGATGCGGAAGCATCCGACCCCGGGTCACCTCTCCCCATCTCGTTTTATTCCGAAACAATAAAATTATTGGTTTATGAACAAAAAACAGACAAGAAGATTAATGGTAGCTGGCAATTTACTGCTATTGTCCATGTCACTCCATGCGCAAATTTCTCTGAAGCATTGGACAGTCGAAGATCATTCCGGGCGGATGAAAATAGAAATTGCCGGCGATACACTGGATATCACTGCTCCAAAAGGATTTACCCTGTGGTACAATACACGCTTAACCGGAGATTATGAAATTAAGTATAGTGTAAAAGTGTTGATGCAGGGAGGAGAACATGACCGGTTGAGCGATCTGAACTGTTTCTGGGGTGCCAATGATCCTCTTCATCCCAAAGATTTGTATGCACGAAGCGCCTGGAGGCAAGGCATCTTTCAGCTATACAGATCGCTGGACCTTTTCTATGTAGGTTATGGAGGTAATTATAATTCTACGACTCGCTTCCGCCGGTATTACGGAAGCAAGTATGAAATGGAAGATCCCGGGGTGAGACCTGTTATTAAGGAGTATACGGATCAGGAACATCTGTTGAAACCCAATAAGTGGTATCATATCCGTATTTGTGTGAAAAAAGGAATAACTTCCTACCGCATCAATGGAAAAGAACTGTTTCGCTTACCGATAGAGAAAGGTGATGGCGACGGACACTTTGGACTGCGTCTGTTGAAAAACCATGTTTTATTTACCGGCTTTCGTGTAAAAGAACTGAAATAGCATCTATTTCATATTACAAGTCTTAAATGGATTTATAACCTAAAAATATAATATGATTGGAAAATATGTATGCTTATTTATTAGCATGTTCGTTTGTAGCTTTCCGCAATGGTCGCTAAGGGGACAGGAGCAGATCTTTGCTGCTTATTTCGATATTCCGGTTAACAGTCAGGAAGAGACGGAGGTTATCGGGCGCATTCATTTGGAAAGAAATAAAGATGTACTGTTGCGCCCTATTCCCGAAAAATACCATTTTGAGATCGTCAAACAAGATGAACAGGCTTTATTCCAATTGGACACCCGCTACGACTTGTCAAACCGCATCATGGGGGTTCTGACGGTAGCCAAAGGCAAGGTTACCGGTAATAGCCCTTCTGTCTACCGTATGACCATCGCACTAAAAGAAGATGCTAAACTGCTTGAGACGTTTGAAATTGATGTACGAATTGTGGAGAAAACTCTCTGGAGCATATTCAATGAGCGTTACACTCCTGCTACCCTTAATAATAACCGCTTGTATGGGCGCATGAAGTATTCGGACGAGGAGATATCAGCTAAGATCCTCGAACTGAAACGGAATAACGGGCAATTCGAAGGTTATAGATCCTATACTGCCCATCCACAGGAGTATAAAGGAGTATTTGACTCGAAGAATGCTTATCTCCCTACCGGAACGATAGAGTATGATTGGGTTGAAATTGCCAATAAGATTGGCGGTCTTGGTTATGCGTATGCTACCTCTACTGTATATGGGCCTCAAGGTGTGCCGGAAAAACGAAAAGCGTTAAGGGAAGCATTATTTCAAGCCATTCTGGTCTATACAAAGTCCGTGTCTATTGAGGGTAGTGATATTCTGATTGACGGTAAACCAATAGGCAACTGTACCGGTGATGGATTTACCCTATTACTGGAACACGAACTCGCCGGACCGCAGATTCTCACTCATCAATGGACAATGACAGACCCTCTGGTAGTACCATCCCTTTATTTGATGTCCGACATTCTGGAAGGCATAAAGAAACAAGATCCTACTTGCCTGGAAGTACATGACGCACTTATACGTTATTATCAGATATTCATGTCTATCATTAAGGATCGCCGGGCGATTGACAATCCGGAAGAGCGTTGGGGTGAGATACAAGATACTCTTTATTCATCCGGGGCATGGGCAGATGCCAATCTTGGACACCGTTCTCGCACAATGCTTGCATTGCCTATTATTTGGGCAGACTACAACCGTCCGATGACTTATGTGCAGTATTGGTATAGTGATTTCTATCACGATAAACCATTCAAAGATTTTAGTTTCTCTCCGGGATGGAGTCCGCATGGGATAGCAGCAGACGTTAGCCACTGGATGACAAAATACGATGTGCCTGCCCATAAGTATATCCAATCGGGTTTTCAGCCGGATGGTACCGTATCACATCACATAGCTAATGCGACGGATTTAGCTATGGTAGCCTACGGTTTCGAATGGTTGACGGATTGTAATAACGGATATGGCTATTTTAAAGATACGGAATTTAGATTGGATAGCAAGTACTATCAATTTCAACTGGATCGTTTACTGCGAGTGTATCCTAAATTATTCTATAAACAACGTATGGATTTTCAGGCATCCGGACGTTCCTTTCACGAAGACCTAAAACCGTTTGTAACCAAAACGTATATAAAAGCAGTAAACGCCTTGTTAAAGGCAAGGAGTGAAGACACCAAACTGACGGGAGTAAAACAGTTGAAAGATATCTGTCGACGTTTGAAGGCCAATACCTACGAATGCTCCGGTACAGATGCTTATTGGGTAAATGAATACCTGGTACACCGTAGAGGAGAGAGCGAGAAACCATTCTTTGCTTCCTTGAAATTGAAGTCGGAACGTACGGTGGGAGCCGAAGATTTTAACAAAGCAGTACGCAGGTCATGGCATTTGGGATATGGTATTCTACAGCTAAAAATTCAGGGCGACGAATATTCCGAACAGGTGTTGAAGAATTATGACTGGCATGCTGTACCGGGTTTGACCGAAGAATGGCGCACAGACCCCATGCCCCTTGGACATGCACAAGCCTCTCTACCGGGGTTGAACAAAATATCAGGCGTATTGGCTGATGGCAAATCTGGTATGGGAATCTATCATCATCTGCCTAAAGAAACGTATAGTTCAGCTACAGCCAATAAATCATATCATTTTATTGAAGATAAAATTGCAGCATTAGGTAGTGGTATTGATCGTCTTCGTACAGGCCGGAAACAGGAGATTGTCACCTTTATAGATCAGTCGGTATTGAAGAGCAAACTAAGCATTTGTATAGATGGAAAAGTAAAGAGCATTCAGCCTGGTGAGTCAGTCGATCTTATTGAAAGTATTAATAATTTGTGTTGGTTACATCAGGGAAGTAAAGGCTATATCATTATACCAACCGGAAAACAGCAGCTATTAATAAAAACCGGTAAGGAAGTGAACATTACCGATCCGGGTGTAGCTGATAATACCCCCAATTTTATTATTGCTCTGAATCATGGTGTGTATCCGGGAGAAGTATGGGATAATGGATATATTTATTATCTGCTACCAAATGTGACTAAAGGGGAAATGAGTGCGAAAGTAAAAGCATTACAGAAAGATATAGTTTACAAACAAAATGAAGCTGCCGGTCATGCCATATATTCGGCAGTTGATAAAACCTGGCAATATGCTTTTTTCAAACCGGGAACACTCTCCGTAGGGAAGATCGAAATAACCTCTGAAGATGTAGCTATGGTAATGCTGCGTGATGATGGCGATAGCTGGACACTCTCGGCCGGTAACCCCATGCCCGACGGCATAAAACAGACAATGACATTCTATCTGTCCGCTTCTTTACCCGAAGGTGTTTATACATATCGTACACGCGGCATCTACCCGCAGGATGGGGAAACCGTCACAATCACCTCAACCCCAAAAGGAAGTAAAGTAGTTGTAGAACTGCCTGATATAAGAGATGAGGTACATTATAATTATCAATCCGATTTATATGCGGCAACTCCTATTGTTATAAACATCCCTAAATAGAAAATGATGCGGATTCAATTCCTTACAGAGAAAAATAGTCGAATTCTCTCTTTGTTCTTTTTACTTCTTGTCTGTGGAACTATACAGGCAAAAGACGGTAAACCCTTTTGCCAAACTCCCGATTGGGCAGAACATGCTTTATCTGTAGTAGAGCAGCAAGCGGATCTTATGTTTAAGGAAGTAAAAGAAACATCGCTGCTTCCCCGGTCTATTCAAAAGGGCATGGTTGCTTCTTCGGACTGGACAAGTGGTTTCTTTCCGGGTATGTTATGGTATTTATACGCATATACCGGAAATAACGACTGGAAAACACGTGCGGAACAGGCCACGTATCTATTGCAGGACGAACAATACAATGCGAATGATCATGATATCGGATTCAGAATATACTGTAGCTATGGCAATGGCCGGTTATTAACCGGAAGAGACGATTACCGCAGAACAATTATCCGTTCGGCTAAGACGTTGGGTTCACGCTATTCATACAAAACCGGAGTGATCATGTCATGGGAAGAGAATGAATCGCGTGACTGGCAATATCCGGTTATCATAGATAATATGATGAACCTGGAATTGATGATGGAAGCCTATAAACTATCCGGTGATACCACACTTAGACATATAGCCATTTCCCATGCAGATAAAACGATGAAATATCAGTATCGGAAGAATCTTTCCTGCCCCCACGTGGTAGATTACGACGCTGAAACGGGTGAATTACGAAAGTTCGACTGGAACAACGGTTCGGATGATACGGAAAATTCAACCTGGTCACGTGGACAGTCATGGGGACTATATGGCTTTGTGATGATGTTTCGTGAAACGGGTGATGTAAAGTACTTGCAACATGCGGAAAGAATAGCTGATTTTCTTCTGGATCACCCCAATATGCCGCTAGATATGGTACCGTATTGGGATTATGCTGATCCGCGACATGCTGAAATGAGGGATGCTTCGGCAGCGGCCATTATGGCATCGGCACTTATGGAACTTAGCACATATTCAGTCCGGGGAAAGGAATATTTCGAAGCCGGAGAAAAGCAGTTAAAAAGTCTATCTTCTCCGGAATACTTGGCCGAACCGGGAACACACAAGAACTTCGTATTGAAACATGCCACAGGGAATTTTCTGCGGAACAGTGAACCGGATGGAGCACTTTCATATGCAGATTACTACTATGTAGAAGGCTTGTGGCGGTATTTAAAATTAATCAATAAGCAAGAACTGTATAAATCGGAGAAAGGGAACTAAGCGTATGAAAAAAGAATCATTTTACTTATTGGGAGGAGTAATAGGTACATCTTTCCTGTATTCCTCCTGTACAGGTAAACCCGCTGAGGTACAACAACCCAACATCATCTTAATTATGACCGACCAACAGCGGGGCGATTGTGTTGGGGTTATGGGCAACAAGGGTATTAAGACCCCTCATATGGATGGATTGGCCCATGACGGCATAACCTTCCTGAATGGATATTCCAGTTGCCCGAGTAGTACTCCGGCACGTGCGGCATTACTAACCGGAATGGGTCCGTGGGGCAATGGCATGTTAGGATACGGAACAATCGCAACCCATTATGAATACGAAATGCCCCGTATGTTGGCCAATAATAATTACTATACCTATGCCATCGGAAAACTACACTATGCTCCGCAACGTAATTTGCATGGTTTTCATGGCGCCCTTTTAGATGAGTCGGGGCGTGTTCATACACAGGATTTTGAAAGCGATTACCGAAAGTGGTTTAGGCAGCAGGCACCTACGTTAAACCCAGATAGTACGGGTATGGGCTGGAATGAACATAACGGTAATACATATGCTTTAGCCGAGGAGTTACATCCTACGACATGGACAGCCAATGAAGCCATTAAATTCATCCGGGAATACCGGAAAGACAATCCGTTGTTCCTGAAAATTTCTTTTGCCCGTCCACATAGTCCGTACGATCCTCCTCAACGGTTTGTGAATATGTATAAGGATGAGGATATACAAGAACCCTACATCGGAGACTGGTGTGCAGCGTATGCCGATCGTCCCAACATTCGTGATGCTTCTTTCGGTAATTTCGGCAAAGAGCATGCTATTGAATCGCGAAAGTTCTATTATGCGTCTATCAGTTTCATAGATGAAAAAATAGGCGAGATTATCAACGAATTAAGGAGAAAAGGTATATATGAGAATTCACTGGTTGTTTTTATATCCGATCATGGAGATATGCTGGGCGATCATCACCATTGGCGTAAGACCTATCCCTACGAAGGAAGCACTCATGTTCCTTACATTGTGAAATTTCCCAATTCGACGAAAGGTGTATACGATAAGGGTAGTAAGCTTGAACAACCCGTAGAATTACGCGACATCCTACCCACTTTCCTGGATGCAGCCGGTGCAGATATTCCTAACCGGATGAATGGTAAATCGCTTTATACTCTGTTTAAAGATAAAAATGCCGTTTGGCGTCCTTACATTGATATGGAACACGCCAACTATCGAGATTATAAAAATTGGTTTGCTTTAACTGACGGTAAAGTGAAATACATCTATTTCAGCTCAACCGGAGAAGAGCAACTTTTTGATATTTCTAAAGATAAATCCGAAATTCATGATCTGTCCGAAAACATAGCTCATGCTTCTATACTGGAACAATGGAGGAACTGTCTAAAGAATCATCTGAAAGAGCGGGATGAACGTTTCATTAAGGGAAACCGGTTGCAACGCATTGACAGTTCCATTGTGTATAGTCCTAATTATCCGGGGCCGCTCCATGAAATTGAATTCTAACCCAAACGCCACTTCAGGCTTAATATAATACAATAAGATGATTTATAGAGTATGTAAACTAACCGGTTTAGTGTGGGTATTCACATTCATATTGCTAACCCCGTTGTTTGGGCAACATTCTGCATGTCAGCAGTTTAGTGGATTGCGGAAATTCTCTGAAAGCTATATGGTCGGTCAAGATGAAAAGACAGATGGCAACGGTATTCACTATCTGGATATGAGTCGTATCCGCCAAAAAGGAAACCGGGAATTTCCTTACCCGATAAAGGGGCATCAGCTTATTACGAATCCCCCGGTTTTTACCTGGCCGATGGCTGATTATAAATACCCGGAATCTTTTCCGGTTGAAATACACGAAAAAGAACTTGAAGCTTTTCTACGCTATGACTTCCGGATTGGCCGTACAAAAGACTTCTCGGATAAAGAATCATTTGTAGTGACCGATTTAAGGTTACCTTTCTATAACAACCACAAAGCATTCCAACCGGGAACATGGTATTGGCGTTATCGTGTGGCCGGAAAAGAATGGTCTGATTTGTTCGAAGCCGACATTCCGGAACATACCCGGAAATTTGAGTCGCCAAGAGCCGATGAAGCTTATAATATGATCCCTATTCAACATCCCCGTATCTTTAGAATGAGATATCCTGAAAAATGTCCTACAGCAGATCAGGAGAACCTGATGAAGATATATAAGAGTAAAGCAGATGTCGCACTCACCAAAGAAGTAACTTATTATGAAGTTAAGGGCAAGCCTATACCCGAAACAGCTTCACCGGCCGAGAAATTGCAAATAAATAAATTCCGTCTGAGGTATGAGATTGAGGGCTTAAACAGTGATATTATAAACCTGTTGAACGCATTCCAACTTTCCAACGATAAAAACTACCTCAAAAAAGCTGTTGCTTTCGCAGATTACATTGCTTCGAAAGATCCGGTGGGTATGTATAAAGCGGCAGATTTTACCGGAGGGAAATCCATGTCCACATTAGCTATGGTTTACGATGTAGCTTACGATTACCTGAGTTTTACGCAAAAAGAAACATATCAATCCTTTATCGTAAAGGTAGCTCCGCTTATCATCAGTCATGCTATGCAGGAAAATGTAGGTTCTGCTGATGGAATCCTATGTGCACATTTCTTTCAACATACGTTTTACGATGCGTTTATTTCGGCTATCATCATGAAAGAACATATACCGGAAGCCGAAAAATGGTTCAATATGCTTTATAATATCTGGTTGTCACGTACTCCGGGTGGCGGTTTCCTTGCCGACGGAGTATGGCCAAACGGGAATATAGGTTATATTCATGTCAATATGGAATCTATGGTGAATAATTATATTCTCTATCAGGACCTTTTTAATGTTAATCTCTTTACGCACCCTTGGTATGAAAATTGTGCTAACGCATTGGCTTACACTATACCTATCCGATCGGCAGGCGACGGATTTGGCGACGGATGTGAGGATTGGAGTGAACCGAATAAAACAAGAGCCGGCTTTGCTTATATCCTGGGACAGGAGCTTAACAATCCGTTTGCAGTAAATTATGCATATGAGATCTCGGGCCGGTCATCGGATAAACCTTTCTTTTTTGACAATACAACTTTTGCCGGTTATCGTTTTCGTTATCAGCCTCGCCCTATGCAGCCGGTAGACCGGAAGAACATTCCTCAATCTCTTGTATTTCCACATACCGGAATAGTAGTGATGAACACAGACGTATTGCATGCGGAGAAGAACTTGTTTCTGTCTTTCTTCAGTTCCCCGTTTGGTGTGGGTTCGCATGGCTTGGCAGAACAGAATAGTTTTAATATTGTATATAAAGGAAAGCCGCTATTCTATCCTACCGGATATCGCATCACTACCCGGGACAAGCATTATCTGCTGGCTCAAAAACACAGCCGGGCAAGGAATACAGTTACGGTGGACGGAAAAACGCAGGCTTTTTCTTCTGACGGTTATGGCCGGATTGCCCGCTATTTGGATGGGGAAAGCATGAGCTACACGATGGGAGATGCCTCAAAAGCATATGCACGACTTGATCACGCTTCCATGAATTGGATCACTGTATTAAACAATGAGCAAATCTATAAACCGGAACATGGATTCATCTTGAATGATGAAGATGATCCAAAGGTAAAAAAGTTCCGTCGGCATTTAGTGATGCTTCGGCCTGATATTATTGTCATATATGACGAGTTGGAATCAGAAAAGAATGTGACCTGGACTTTCCAACTCAACGGACCGGAACGGGCGAATATGAAGATAGATACTGAAAATCAATCATTGGTTGCCGATACGGACAATTGCGATGCAAGGGTTAGGGTGTTCGGCAGTTCGGCAGTAACTATGTCACTTATTGATACTTCTTATGTGCGACCTTTCGATTGGTTGAACTCGCAACGCGGTCGGCCGGCAAAAACATTTGAACCGCATCAGTATCATTACAAGGTAGAGAATGTACGTAAATGCAGAAAAATGAGGTTTCTAACCGTTATTCAGGTAGATGGATCGAATGCCATGTCGTTTGCGGAGGTAAAACCGGATGGAAATGATTGTATTACTATCGGCAATTACCGGATTAAAGGGCAATTGGATACGATACAGGATGCCCGGTTGGAAATTGAAAATAAAGCAACCGGCGAATACTTGCTTTATGGCCCTACAGAAGGTTCGTCAAAAGCGATTTTCCGCAAATTTTCGCATAGCACATTGCTAATAAGTAGCTCCAACGGTCTGAAAGAGTCGATTGACCGCTATCCGTTGATGGTTCCGGAACAGGCAAAAAATGAACCGTAAACAAAACAAATTAATCCAAATCAAGGATGAAATGTTGCTGTTTGGACAAAAACAAACAAGGTTTAAATGAAATCAATATCAGATTAATGGATGTTAAACAAACTGTTAGATGAATTCGAAACTCGGTATAGACTATTTCTTATAGTTTTGTGATATCGGTAGTTCTGGTATCAACCGAAAGCCATTTGAAAACAGATTTTTGAGAATGAATAAA
>DAIMFE010000058.1:0-20742 GCA_036724805.1 Bacteroides sp. | reverse complement strand
TACACGCTGCTAAATAAATAAAATAAAAAAAATCCATGAAAATAACCATTACAAACAAATCAATACCAATTGAGAAACTAACGAAAGTAATACTGCTTTCAACAATGTTGTTATCTTTTCTTTGTTTTGACCTTAATGCCCAAACGCAGAATAAGACTGTAAAAGGTACTGTTACCGATACTCAAGGCGAACCTATTATCGGTGCCAATATTACAATAGAGGGCAATCAAAGTCAGGGGGCCATCACCGATATCCAAGGCAACTACTCGCTCCAGATGCCGGCTCAGGATGCGGTACTAAAATTTTCCTCTATTGGCTATAGAGCGAAAACGATAAAAACTCAGGCCAGCCAAACAACCGTTAATGTTGTATTGGAAGAGGATGTAATCATGCTCGAACAAACAGTTGTGGTAGCGATGGACATGCGCCGCAACGAAAAATCTTTATCAACAGCATATCAAAAAGTAGACGTTGAGGGGATGTCCGAGACGCGTGATGCTAACTTTTTGAATATGCTCAGCGGTAAAATCGCCGGATTGCAAGTGCGCTCCAATGGTCCTGCCGGATCTGCGTCTATCGCCATTCGTGGTATGAACTCTATATCGGGCAACAACCAGCCGCTTTTTGTTATTGATGGTATTCCTATTATCAATGAAGTGAACACGGGAGAAATGACGATTGACTATGGTAATGCTGCCAGTAGTATCAATCCGGACGATGTAGAAAGTATGGTAGTACTCAAAGGTGCCAATGCCTCGGCGCTGTATGGATCGGATGCCGCCAATGGAGCTATCATCATAACCACTAAAAAGGCCGCTTCGAAAAAAGGTATGGGCGTTACTTATTCTACCAACCTTCAATTTTCGGAATTGCTGCAATATCCTATCTATCAGAATGTGTACGGATCGGGAGAAGGTGGAACCGGATTAAAGAAAGAGGGATTCAACTATATACGAAACAATCAATTTGCTTATGACCCTACATTGCCATACGGTATACCACGTATCGCTATTCAGAATCAACGCAGTTGGGGGCTCCCAATGATCGGTTTTAATGTGATAGGGCGTAATGGAGATCCGAAACAATATGCTCCGTCAAATTCCATATTAGATCTGTATGGCACATCGCATGCCTGGACTAATTCTGTCTCTATTGAGAAATCATCGGATGTGGCATCGGTACGTTTCTCGTATACCAACATGACAAGTGACGATGTGATGATGAGACAAAACGAATTGAACAGAAATTCGATGAACTTGAGGGCCACCATAAAACCGGTTAAATTTCTGGATGTGGATTTCGGCGCGCGTTATACGAACGAAAAGGCAGATAACCGTAACTCAAGAAACAGTTCTAAAGCAAACCCGCTTTATTCGGCAGCATGGATGCCCCGCGACCTTACTATGGCCGAAATGAGCCCATGGAAAACTCCAACAGGACAGCTGGCCGGCTATAACGGAGGCGGATTCGTTAACCCAATGTGGACATTGAACGAAGTATCCAACCAAGACAAAAAAGACTGGTTGCTGGCCGATATTTCGCTCAATTTTAAAATTACGAGTGATTTGAATTTCAGAGTAAAAGGTAGTGTAGACTATAATTCGGGACAAGGGTGGACGTTCGTCAATATGTATGACCCGGGCATCGAAGGCTATGACGGTAAGTATACCGAGTTTTCCGAAGTATACAAAAATACGACTTACGAAGCACTATTATCATATAATAAACGCTGGAATCATTTTAATGTGTCGGCCAGCGTAGGGGCAAATTCGCAGGATTATACCCGCAAAAAGCAAATTTCGGAGGTAGCTTCTCTTTTAATGCCCGATATAAAAAGTTTGAGCAACAATGCGGCTACAGCCAACACATGGCAAGATTATAACGCCAAAAAGAAACAAGCCATATTTGGCACAGCCAGTTTGGGATATCGCGATATGGCATACCTGGACCTAACAGGACGTAACGACTGGACATCGACTTTGCCGGCCAGCAATCGCTCTTATCTTTATTATTCGGTTGGAACAAGCATTATCCTGACAGAAGCTTTTAAAAAAATACCTAAAAGCATCCTGTCGTTTGCCAAATTAAGGGCATCTTATGCACAGGTGGGTAATGATACCGGATTCGACCAACTGCTCAATGGATATTCTTATGGTTCCATCTTGTTAGGTAATATACCTTGGTTTCAAAGCGAATCATCGAGAAAAAATTCGGAGTTGAAACCGGAAAGTACCTCATCGTATGAAGTAGGTGCCGACCTTAAATTCTGGAATAACCGTATTTCGTTAGATTATACTTATTATAGCAAAACAACTAAAGACCAAATTCTTAGTTCGCAGGTTTCAACGGTGAGCGGATATACATCTGCTTTATATAATGCAGGAAAAGTTAAAAACTGGGGAACCGAGATCAGCTTAAGTGTTATTCCTGTTATGCTGAAAGATTTTCAGTGGGAAGCAACGCTGAACTGGGCTAAAAACCAATCGGAAGTCATTGAGCTGATCGAAGGTACAGACCGTTTCAGGCTGGCCAATTCGGAAGGTACAGTTGATTTTTATATAGAAAAAGGCCGTTCATTAGGAACCCTGTATGCTAAAATGGCAAAAAAAGACGAAGAGGGCCATACATTGGTCGATGCGGAAGGAAAACCCTTGTATCAGGCCGATCAGTTTTTGGCTGATATCGCGCACGATTGGATAGGCGGTATACGCAACTCGTTCCGCTTCAAAGGTTTCTCGGCCTCAGTATTGTTCGACTTCAAAAAAGGCGGAAAAATGTGGTCGGCTACGGCTCACCAAGGTACGCGCGATGGACAGACTATTTCATCTTTAGAAGGGCGCGATAATTTCTTGTTCAGTAGCCTGATTCTCGGTGAAAATGGCGAAGAACGTAGAGGTGTACTGCAAACCCAACACACAGTAAGCCCCGATGCTACTCACAATCTGGGTGCAAATTCCGGAGTACTTGTTCCTTACGGAGATAGCAACCGTCCGAAAGGTATTTTGGCTCCTAATTCTGTTTACGACAGTGGTGTGGGATTGGTTGCCGGGCTTCCTAACAACTCGTGGATAAATCCTGCTTCGTATTGGATGAATACAGATGCCAATGCCAGTTATTATCTGTACGACACCTCTTTTATCAAACTGAGAGAAGTATCTTTCGGTTACGAGCTCTCAAGAAAGCAGCTTCAAAAACTGGGAGGCATTTTCCAAACAATGAAAATTTCTCTTATCGGTCGTAACCTGGCTATTCTGCATCGAAACACTCCGAAAGGAATAGATCCTGAAGCATCATCGTCTTTGGGTATTGTTCAGGGTTTCGAAAAAGGTTTCAGCCTCCCTACAGCGACTTACGGTTTTGATATTAAAGTAACTTTCTAATGAGTAAAATTATGAAAAGAAAATTTTGGTTATTAACAATATGTATATCCTTATTAGGCATCAATTACTCCTGCACCGATGATTTTGAGGATACCAATAAAAACCCTAATAAGATATACGATGCGCAACCCGAGTTCGTATTTCCAGGTGTTGTATATAAATCCATGAACGCTTACACCCGGATGAATCATGAGTATGCATCTTTCCTCTCTCAGTATATCATACACTGGAAAGAGCAGAAAGATACGGACAAAATGGATTTTGCTTTCGAAGATTTTTATGTCAAATCACTGAAAGATCTCGAAAGATTGAACGAAGGCTATGTTGGCAAAGAAGGTTTCGAAAATGTAGGAAGCATCATCCAGACCTGGAAAGCTTATATGTATTACATTTTGGTTTCTTCATTCGGGGGCATACCTATGTCGGATGCTACGCCTGTGGAGATTGAAAAAACATATAAATACGACACCGAAGAAGATATTTATAAGGCTATACTAGATATGCTGGATGTAGCAATCTCTACTTTCGATGTGAATGGCGATAAGTTCAATCACGATCCTATTTTCAGAGATGGCAATGGTAGAAGCGATATCGAAAAGTGGCGTAAATTCGCCAATTCGCTTCGCTTGAATATTGCTCTTACAATACAAAATATGGATGCGCAATTGGCCGAAGAGCACATTCGCAAAGCATTGACAAACGGAAACGAAAATTACCTGATATCATCGGTTGGCGATATTGCGAGATTCAGGTACGGAACCGATATCAATATGGATGCTTCGTATTATTATAAAAACTTCCTGCAGGGCATAGAGGCCGGAACTACATCAGGGTTTGGTACGTATCCTTGTATGAGCCATCAGTTTTTCTTATACATGAGATCGTATAACGACCCGCGTTTGCCCAAATTTGTGCAACGCGCCGAAGGAAACGCGATGCCGATGATAAATAATGATACGATAACACGCCCCAATCCGGTTGATCCTACCATGACCGACTATATGATTGTGCGGTATGGTTTGCCCTACTTGCCACGTCGGGATTATAAAGCCGAACCGGCCGGTTGGACCGTGGGAACAGACCCTACAAGTGCAACCGGAGAACAGTATAGAAACCCCTATGGCGATCTATCTGTAAGTACTACGGGTAACGAATGTTTTATTAACCGAGACTATATTAAACCCGATGCCGATGTTGTATTGCTAAATTGGGCCGAAGTTTGTTTCATGAAAGCCGAAATCGCGATAAAATATCCGGGAATACTAAGCGGCTCTGCCCAAAGCTATTACGAAGAAGGAATAAGAGCATCTATGGCACAATACGGAGTAAGTGGCAATGAAGTCGAGACTTACCTTACCCAGCCCGGTGTTCAGTGGAATACAAATGGAGAAGGATATTGGGAATACCGCCATTTTTATAAGGCCGACATAAAAGGACAGGGCGGGGATGCGAATCATCTCGAACAAATTTATAAACAATGGTATATTGCCGATTTCTATAACGGATATGCGGGTTGGACACTCGAACGGAGAACCCGTTCCTTGAAGTTCCCTCCTCATTTCTATAACAGTACATCTGTTTCGCAAGGAAGTAACGGTATTTGCGATTATATGCAAGAGCGTCTTCTATATCCCGAAAATGAGCAAGTTTATAACTTAGAAGGCTATCAACAGGCAACCGCCGATTTGCAAGCTAAGTCGCCGGCTCCTAATTCGGCTCGCGGTGGAGACAATTTCTATACGCTTTTGCAAATAGCGGCTCCGCAGATTGAGGGTGGAAGTTTGGCAAACTGGACAAGCGGCGAAATTATTTATGATGGTAGATTTATAAGAAATTGGTATGGCCGAACATTGGAACAAGTATATCAAACCGTAGGAGTTTCGACTATGGAAGAACTTACTGAAAAAATACAATTCTCATTAGAGGATGTAAGGTATATCTACGATCCGGCAACAGACCTCTTTTATTACCGAGACCAAGAAACCGGAGGAATAGGTGCTGTAGTCGATCCTCAGCCTACCAATGTGCCGAAACCAAGACCCTAATGTAAAGAAACAATAAACTAAAAAACAAAGAGATATGAAATTATATAGAAAAATAGCAATACTTGCGTTGGGTACAGTTCTTTTCTCCTCATGCAACAAAGAGGATGGACCTGACGCGGGTGATAATTTTATGAACTTCGAAATACCAAAGATAGAGGTTACAGAAGATTTTCCGGTAGGTGTCTATTATTTCAACCCCGGTGCTGGAGGCCAAGATGGAGCCAGGTATTCGCGCCTGTTGGAACCATACGATACAGGAGCCGAAAAGATAGGACCTTATCTTGATTTTGAGTTCGGAAATTATAGAATAGATCAGGATGTCACTAAAATAACAGACGAAATGATCAACATCGTTCAACAGCATGTTGATTGGTGCATAGGTGGTGGCATCGATTTCTTTATTATGCCGGCGCTGCGAGCCGAGAAAAACCAATTGGCTCCTAATTGTATCAATGGTGATTATCGTTTCTACGATTTGGTTCTGGGTAAGAATCCAAGCGCAGCCGCAGTGGGCGGAAGCGGAAAAAGAGTAGATATGAAATCTTTGAAGTTCGCATTGACCATCAACATGGAAGATCCTATATGTAATGCCAATTGGGATACTTATAATGCAGACGGATCGGTGAGCGGTAAGGCTACGGCTTTGAGTAATACGGTTCTTCTCGAAGATAATAATCAATTGGTGGGGTTCATAGATAACAAGACATACACCCGTACCGATATGCTTAAAGAGTTTTTCAAATCGCTGTCTCGGTATTTCAGCGATGAGCATTATTTCCGTGTCGATGGAAAGCCTCTGGTTGTGCTGCAAAATCCTCACAAATTGTATTCGAAAGACAGTAAGGCCATCTATGCGGAGCTGCGCCGGATAGTAAAAGAATATTCGGGAGAAGATATGTATATCGTGGCTCAGCAAGATCAATGGACCCCACCGGCTCGTTTCGAATATTTCTATAAAGGATCGGCCGATGCCGTTACACATAAAAACATGTATAACAATGGCGAATGGAGCCGTTCTGTATTCTATCCTCAGGCCATTTATCTGAATTGGGAATACTCGCGCGAATTTTTCAGAGACAATTGGGGCGGAACGGATTACATCCCAACAGGAGCGGTTGCATTCAACAGTTTTGTTGATAATAACAGCTTCGACAAACCGCAGGTATATCACGATGGCGATACATTCCGTACCATGTGTAATGTTATGAAATCGCAGGCGGGTAGCCACAGAATTGTCTTTATCGATTCTTTTAACCAAATACAATACTCTTCTTTCCTCGAACCCACCAAAAAAGAGTATGGAAATGGTTTTGGAACACTGTTTCTGGATATTGTAAAAGAACAATTCAAGAGATAAATAACAATCAACAAAAGAGGGACTTATCCGGAAAAGTCCCTCTTTTAAATAACTTAATAAATACATCATTAAATGGTTTAAGTTAGTTACTTATATAAGATATCCAAATCAAAATTCTCTTCTAAAATTCTGAAAGTAAAAAGTATGAAAAGATTATATGTTGTCATATTACTAAGTTTATGTTTATTTGTTCCATCTTTGGGGTATGCACAAGTTAGCTTGGAAAACGATTTTTCGAAACAAGATGAAGTATTGAAAATGGTTGGGAGAGGAGATTGCTACATATCAGATGGTATTCTCCATTCCAAATCAGCCTATGTGTGCTTTGGCAATCCCGAGTGGAAGGACTATTCGGTTTCTTTCAGAGCAAGAGCTCCAAAAAACGCCGAACAGGTGCAGATTTGGGCAGGCTTCAGAGCATATAATCGTTTCGACCGTTATGTTGTAGGCATCAAAGGCGGTTTGCAAGACGACTTATACCTGATGCGTTTGGGATATATGGGAACCGATGAATTTATGGGTGTTCGTCCTCTTGGTTTCCATCCTGTGCCGGGCGAATGGTATAAAATTAAAGTCGAGGTATGTGGAAACCGTATCCGTGTATTCGTTAACGATGAAAAAATACCGCATATCGACCTTGTGGATAAAAACAGCAATCTGGCTCCGGCGGGCGAAGTTACATTGGGGGGTGGATGGATAGAAACCGAATTCGATAATTTGGTTATTGCCCCAATGAGTGAAAATGCTCTGGATAATGTAAAAAGAGAAGAGTATACAAAAACAATAACACCTCAGGAAAAGGAAAGTAAACGACAAGCCGAAAGATCACAATACAAAGCAACTGTAATAAGCAAACTGTCGGGAAGCCGAACAGATATTTCTTTGGATGGTAACTGGTTGTTTATGCCCGAATACCAATTGGATGATAAAAGCAAAGCTGTTTCAGCCACAACGAACGACCAAAATTGGCATGTAATGTCTGTTCCTAATTTTTGGAACCCGATTCGTATCTGGTTGCATGGCGAAACCATGCCATCACCTACCGGGCCTCAGCCCAAGGGCGTGTCGGATACTTATTATCAGCAGGAAACCGACCGTTGCGAAGGATACACTTTCGATTATAGAAAAACCGAATCGGCGTGGTATCGCCAGTGGCTGGAACTACCCCGGGAGATAGAAGGGAAAAACCTGACGCTGACATTTGACGCGGTCTCTAAAATGGCCGAAATATACATCAATGGCACGCTAGCCGCTAAGAATATAGGAATGTTTGGCGAGATAAAAGTGGAGGGCAGTAAACTCTTCAAGCCGGGTAGGAATCTGCTGGTGGTAAAAGTTTCGCGAACCATCGACAGTGAAAACTCATCGGCAGATGATCTGAACGAAGCCATTGATTTTTATTACTCCTCGGTTCGTAAAGAAGATGAAGTAATAAAAACTACCGGAACCGCGGTGACAAATAATATTCTGAAAGAAATTGCCCATGGCTTCTATGGCGATCATCCGGCAGGTATCTGGCAACCGGTAAAGCTAACGATAACCGATCCGTTGAAGATAGAAGATGTATTTATTAAACCGAAATTAGACGGGGCTGACTTTGAGGTTACCGTAAAAAACCATTCGGATAAGAAAAAAGTAGTTAACCTGCATACCGATATCGTGGATAAAGAAACAGGAGCAGTGCTTTATGAAGCTTTATCTTTGGCAAAACTTACGCTGAATGCAAACGAAGAGAAGTTGTTTACTTACCATGTAGACGGATTGAATCCACGCCTCTGGACCCCACAGCATCCTAATTTGTATGACTTTAAATTCCGCTTGGTAGCCAACAAAGGAGAAGAGCTGGACGAGAAAATAGAAATTTCGGGTTTCCGTACTTTCGAAGTAAAGGATGGATTGTTTTGGCTCAACGGAAAGCGATATGCGCTGCGCGGGGGTAATCATACCCCATTCGCATTGGCTCCCAATGACCTGAATCTGGCGAATACATTCTATCAATGGATGAAGGCCGGACATATAGATGTTACCCGTACGCATACTACTCCTTACAACAAGCTGTGGATGACAGCCGCTGACAGGAACGGAATAGGTATCAGTTTTGAAGGAACATGGTCGTGGCTGATGATTCACGACTCTATGCCCGAACAAGAATTGATCGATATGTGGGCTAAAGAATACCTTGGCGTAGTAAAAAAATACCGTAACCATCCTTCGTTATTATTCTGGACAGTAAACAATGAAATGAAATTTTATGATAACGACAGCGATATAGAACGTGCCAAGGTTAAGTACCGCATTATATCCGATGTGGTAAAAGAAATGCGCAAGATAGATCCTACACGTCCTATATGTTTCGATTCGAACTACCAGGCCAAGGGGAAAAAGGAAAAATACGGCGAAGCGTTTATGAGTACGATCGATGATGGAGACATTGACGATGTTCATGGCTACTACAATTGGTACGACTTCTCAATGTTCCGCTTTTTTAATGGCGAATTTCAGAAACAATTCAAGTTGCCCCATCGTCCGCTTATCAGTCAGGAGATGTCTACCGGATATCCAAACAATGAAACCGGGCATCCTACCCGCTCTTACCAGTTGATTCACCAGAATCCGCAATCGCTGATCGGTTACGACTGCTATGACTTTAGCGATCCGAAATTATTCCTCAACACCCAGGCATTTATTACAGGAGAACTTGCCGAAGCATTTCGCCGCTCGCATGATCAGGGATCGGGTACTTTACACTTCGCGCTGCTTACTTGGTTTCGCCAGGTGTACGATTATCGCAATATTGAACCTTATCCAACCTATTACGCACTGAAACGTGCCATGCAACCGGTATTGGTTAGTGCCGAATTATGGGGACGAAACCTGTATGCCGGAGAAAAACTATCGACCCGCATCTATGTAGTGAACGATAAGGAAGATGGTACCGATTTGCAGCCCACGCTGTTGCGCTGGCATTTTCAGGACGAAACAGGCGCCATACTGGAATCCGGCAGTGAAGAACTTCCTGCGATAAAGCACTATGCCCATTACTATATGGAACCCGATATACAAGTGCCGATGCGGCTACCATCTAATAAGGTGAGGGGAAAATTGGTGCTGAAACTCATAGAAAATGGTATTCCTGTATCCGAAAACGAGTACAACCTATTGCTGGCTCAAAAAACATGGAATGTAGGTAATGTGCGCACTGATAAAAAGATAGTGATGCTAGACAAGGATGATACGAAGAAGATTTTAGATTTCTTGAATGTCGATTATCAGGTTGTCGCATCCGTAAAAGAGATGCTCGATGCTAAATTAAAAGCAGATTTGTGCATAGTATCCGGGGTTACAGATTGCACCGATGAAGAAAGGAATATGATTCGTACGTATCAATCAAAAGGAGGTAAACTGTTGTTCTTGAATAGCAAAGAAGCTGTAAAAAAAATATATCCCGAACACATCACAGGCTGGATTATTCCAACCGAAGGCGATATCGTATTTATGGAACGTAGTGATGCGCCGGTATTCGATGATATCGATGTATTGGGATTGCGTTATTTCAATAACAACAAACGCGAAATGCCTGTTGCCTGCAATGCAACGCTTAAAATTAACCGCAATGAGAAACTGACCGAATTAGCCGGACAAATGAAAATCCATGCTTATATCGATCAGGGAAATCCTAAAGACCGCATTGATCGTATTGATGCAATCAGAGGCCTTACCATGTTGCAAATAGCAGATGGTAAAGGTGAGGCAATAATCTCTACCATGTGTACCGAAAAAGCGGAGACAGATCCGGTTGCCGGAAAACTATTGGTAAATATGATTAATACTATATTGAAAACAAATACAAACAACAATCCATAACAGCTAAAATATGAAAAAAATAAATATCCTTCTTTCTTTGATGATGGGTCTGATATTCTGTTCTTCGTGCCGGCAACCAGTAAAAAACATAGAAAAAGAGCTTGTAGATTATGTAAATCCTTATATCGGAAACATCAGCCACCTGCTGGTACCCACCTACCCTACGATACATCTGCCTAACAGTATGTTGCGTATTTATCCGGAAAGGGCAGATTATACAAGCGATCAGATCGAAGGTCTTCCTGTTATCGTTACAAGTCATAGGGGTAGTTCGGCATTCAATATTAGTCCGATAACAGGCACGGAATCCGATATTGTTCCCGTAAAGAAATATTCGTATGATTTGGAGAAGATCAAACCATACCACTATTCGGTATATCTGCCCGATGATGGTATAACTGTAAACTACGCGCCATCGCACCAATCGGGTATATATCGTTTATTGTTCGAAAAAGAAGGTGATAATTTTATTGTTGTCAACAGTAGAAACGGGGGAATAAACTTGCAAGAAAACGGGGCGCTTGCCGGTTATCAGGTTATAGGCAAAGGATCGACTAAAGTTTACCTTTATCTCGAAACCGAACAAGTTCCTACCGATCAGAAAGCGCTGGATGGAAATTCGGCTGTCGCGCTAACATTCAAAGAAAACAGCGTTGGCCTTCGTTATGGAGTTTCTTTTATCAGTAGCGAACAAGCAAAGAAAAACTTGCAACGCGAAATTAATACGTATAATGTTGATGAGGTTGCCCAAACCGGGCGAAAGATATGGAACGAAACACTTGGAAAAATACAAGTGGAAGGTGGCGATGAAAATACTAAAACTGTGTTCTATACTTCTCTTTACCGCACCTACGAACGCATGATTAACCTCTCCGAAGACGGTAACTATTATAGTGCCACAGATGAGGCTGTGCATGCCGATAATGGAACTCCTTTCTATACCGATGACTGGATTTGGGATACATACCGCGCAACTCATCCATTGCGTATATTGATTGAGCCCGAAATGGAAAAAGCCATGATCGGATCATACATACGCATGGCGCAGGAGAGCAAAGAGGGATGGATGCCTACATTTCCGGAGGTAACAGGCGATAGCCACCGGATGAACGGTAATCATGCTGTAGCCGTAGTATGGGACGCTTACTGTAAGGGGCTGAAAGGTTTCGACCTCGAAGCGGCTTACAAGGCTTGCCGGGGAGCTATTCGCGATAAATCTCTTCTGCCTTGGACTAAGACCGCAAATACCGAGTTAGACAATTTTTATTGGGAAAAAGGATTCTATCCGGCTTTGCGACCCGGCGAGAAAGAATATTGCGATGCAGTGCATTCGTTCGAAAAGAGGCAGGCTATTTCTCTCATTTTAGGAAACAGTTATGATGATTGGTGCTTGGCCGAGATTGCAAAAGCATTAGGCAAAACAGAAGATTATAATTATTTCCTGAAAGCGTCTTACAATTACCGGAATGTATTTAATCCGAAGACCCAATTTTTCCATCCCAAAGATAAAGAAGGCAAATTTATCGAACCTTTCGATTATCGTTTCTCGGGAGGACAAGGCGCCCGCGAATATTATGGCGAAAACAACGGATGGATCTATCGTTGGGATGTACAACACAATATCGCAGACCTGATCAAGCTGATGGGAGGTTCCGCCAAATTTATATCGAATCTCGATAAGATGTTCCGAACACCATTAGGGCGAGGCAAAAACACTTTTTATGCGCAGTTGCCCGATCATACCGGAAATGTAGGACAATTTTCTATGGCCAACGAACCCAGCTTACATATTCCGTATCTCTACAATTATGTGGGACAACCGTGGAAAACGCAGCAAAGAATATCAAAGCTGCTTAAAGAGTGGTTCCGCAATGATTTAATGGGGGTTCCCGGCGATGAAGACGGTGGGGGCATGACTGCATTTGTTGTATTCTCGGCTATGGGATTTTATCCGGTTACACCGGGTATTCCGGCTTATAACATCGGTAGTCCGGCTTTCGATAGATCGGTAATGAAACTTGATAATGGAAAGACTTTTACCATCATTGCGAAAAATCACTCCGAAGACAATAAATACATTCAATCGGCTACGCTCAACAACCAAAGTTGGGACAAACCCTGGTTCGAACACAGCGATATTAGCAATGGCGGAGAACTGATTTTGGTTATGGGCAACAAGCCTAATTACAAATGGGGGGCTGCTCCGGAGAATGTTCCGCCGTCAATAGGAGGAATATCAGAATAAAAATTATTAAAATATGATTAAACGCGGAGTTACGCAAGTTACGCGGAGTTTTAAGTATAAAACGGATAAAAAGAGAAACAAAATAACGAAAAAAGATATGAGAAAATATATATTGTTATTTACACTATTGATTGTAACAAATTTCATATTGCCCACAAATGCCGGCGCGCAAAATAGTAACAAACTTATTTATAATTTTCCTTTTGCTCCAAGTGAAGGGTTCGTAAATAAAATAGAAAGAGAATACAGAAAAGAAATATGCCTGAACGGATATTGGGACTTTCAGCCTCAGGCTCTTCCGAAAGGCTATACTATGGGTAAAGGTATCGCTCCCGAATTGAGACAACACGATGATAGTTCGTGGAGCAAGACTAAGATTAAAATACCGTCTCCATGGAATATCAACTCCTTTGCTAACAGAGGTCTGGAGGGGCCGGATCATCGAAACTATCCTTCTTACCCCAAAGAATGGGAAGATGCAAGGATGGCTTGGATGAAAAGGACTGTAACCATACCTGCCGACTGGAATAATATGCAGGTGAAATTGCATTTCGAAGCCGTTTCGGGATATACGGAAGTATATGTAAACAAGCAGAAAGTAGCCGAAAATTTCGATATATTCTTACCTTTCGATGCTGATATTACGAATCTGGTAAAGCCCGGCGAAACGATTGAAGTGTTAGTTGGGGTACGAGATCAGGCACTGTTCGAAGATAAGTCTACGATTGGACGCCGCATTATACCCGCGGGTTCTATGTGGGGATATTCTATCAGAGGAATATGGCAGGATGTTTATTTGGTAGGATTACCTAAAATACATGTAGAAGATATTTTTGTAAAACCTATTGTTTCTAAAGACATGCTGGAACTCGAAGTAACTGTAAGGAATAATTCGCCTAAAAAAGAAGAAATACAGTTGAAGGGAGTTGTTAATAAATGGTTGAACAAAGCCGGTACGGATGTTAACTCGGCTCCTGTTCCTGCTTGGGAACTCGGACAGAAAGCACTGGATATAGTTGCTTCTAAAGTGGTAGTAGATGCTCAGTCTGCCATCACCACTACTTTGCAAATAGCTGTAGCCAAAGGAACCCTCGAATTTTGGACACCCGAACATCCCAACTTGTATGCGCTAACGTTGTCTGTAAATAAGAGCAAAGCAACTATCGACAAGAAATACGAACGGTTTGGGTGGCGCGAATGGACATTTCAGGGAACAAAACAATGCCTGAATGGTAAACCGATAGAGCTGAAAGGTGACTCATGGCATTTCATGGGTATTCCACAAATGACAAGGAGATATGCATGGGCGTGGTTTACCGCTATTAAAGGAATGAACGGAAATGCAATAAGGCCTCATGCGCAAGTATATCCACGGTTCTACCTGGATGTTGCAGATGAAATGGGAATATGTGTACTGAACGAAACAGCCAATTGGGCCAGTGACGGAGGACCGAAACTCGACTCGGATAAATTTTGGGAAGCATCGAAAGAACACCTCAGGCGATTTGTATTGCGCGACCGCAACCATGCCGCAGTATTCGGTTGGAGCATCAGTAACGAAAACAAACCTGTTATACTTCATGTATATAATAAACCCGAATTGATGCCGCAACAGAAAAAAGCTTGGGAAGAATGGAGAGATATAGTTATGCAAAACGATCCTACACGTCCCTGGATTTCGGCCGATGGCGAAGACGATGGTGATGGAATTCTTCCGACTACAGTGGGGCATTACGGTGATATAAATTCGATGAAGCGCTGGGTAGGAATCGGCAAACCGTGGGGAATTGGCGAGCATAGCATGGCCTACTACGGAACACCCGAACAGGTATCCAAATACAACGGAGAAGAGGCTTACGAATCACAATATAGCAGAATGAAAGGTATAGCCAACGAATGTTATCATCTAATTGCCAATCAGCGTAATATGGGGGCATCGTACATCTCTGTGTTCAATATGGCCTGGTATGGACAGAAGCCGTTGCCTATAGGTAAAAAAGATTTATCTACTCCTCCTTCGTTAACCGATGACGGGGTATTCTTCTCCAACTATGTAGAAGGTGTTCCGGGTGTTCAGCCCGAACGTATGGGACCGTATTGTACCACCTTTAATCCGGGATATGATCCGAGTTTGCCTCTCTACGACCCTTGGCCTCTGTACGAAGCCATGAGAGCGGCCAACGCTCCCGACGGACCCGCTTGGTCTCCATACATGGATGTAAAAAAGAAGACATTTACAGCAACAGATGCTAAACCCTTGAAAGTATATAAAGAAGTAATTTTCGTAGGGAAAAATGATTCCGGACTGAAACAGATTCTCGATGCGCAAAATGTGGAGTTCTCATCAAAAGCTACCACCCCGCAGGGGTTGCTCTATATCATAGATGGAACCGATGTTATAGATGAGGCTTCGAAGAAAACTATTTTGTTGAATCTATTGAAAGGAGCAGATATCTGGATATGGGGGATAGAACCTCAAACCGTTGCGGAATACAATAAGCTATTGCCACTGCCTGTTGTGGTAGAGAAACGGGAAATATCTTCGTTTATACCGGAACAAAAATCATGGATGAAAGGATTGAACAATTCGGACTTCTATTTTTGCGAAATCCAGACAAGTAATGCATCCAACTACGGGCTGTCGGGCGATTTTGTTTGGCAGGGAGATGTTCTGTTAAATGCCTGCAATACTAACTGGAGAAAATGGAATAAACGTCCGGAGGAATTAAAAACCGCTGCTGTTGTGCGCAGCGAACAAGAAGCGAAAGGTGCGGCACCGGTGTTCGTTAAGTTCCAGAAAGGGTGTTCAACTTATTATGTAAGTACACTTTCGGAATTTGCAAACTCCGAAAAGGGACACAATACCCTTGCGGCTATTCTGAAAAATGCCGGTATTCCCTGCTCAAAGGCCGAAGTCAATACAAATGATATCTTTTTCATCCGCGACGGACAAATACAATTTCCGCTCAGTGCCAGAAATAAATTCACGAAAGACGGCAACGGCCACACTCTCGACATTTGGGTTTTCAGCCCTCGCCCTCTCGATGATTTGTTGATAGAACCTAACATGCCAAAACTCACTTTGTATGTTGACAGTTGGGAAAGCTCTATGTTGCTGAACGATAAAAATTTTGAAGCAGCCAGGAAAACAAATCGCAACAGCACATACAATGAATTGCTTTTGAGTCAAGGGTGGAACAAGATTACACTGAAGATAGGCAAAGATGATAAAGGACGTTTTGGCGCGTCTTTCAGATGCGATAACAATAACGAGTTCTTATCTAAGCTCAAAGTAACCCTCCATAGCCCGGAAGTGAAATAACCCGTACAACACCACATCCTCCCGGTACAACACCTATGTTGTACCGGGGTATTAACTTAGCTTCTCGTGATAAGTTTTTTTACTGATGTTGATCCCTTAACAAATCATTAACCGTTTTAACCGGATTGAATGTACTCAACGGTACTTCCACAAAAATTGTATTCCAGTTACTCATGGCTCCATTCCACAATCCGGGTAATTCCAGGGCTTTTAGTTCTCTTCCGTTTTTTGATTTATAAGAGATAAAACCTGTTTCTTTATCCACATAACGAGAAAGATCGAATTTATGTCCCTTATAATCTCGTACTGCACAAACCAGATCTACCGGATTGAAATGTGTACCTTCTTCGAACATTTTCTTCTTCTCCGGATCGTTCATATCTATTTGCGAACTTTCCAAAATCTGTGGAGAAATAGTACCATCACTGTTATATGCCAGAAACGGGCCACCACCCGGTTCGCCAACATTTCTTACCATACCGCATACGCGTATGGGGCGATTCAGTTTCTCTTTAAGATACAATACCAATTCAACGTCTTCCAGATTCTTCACTTCGAGGTTCTTACAGAACAATTTCTTTTGTACAAACTGAAGAATATCCCTTATTTGGTCTTGATTGTATTTACCACTATCCAGTAATCGCAGGTATTCGAAAATCTGCTGCTGGTACTCAACCAACACTCCGGCAATCAGCTTTTTATATAATACTGTATCTTCTTTTAACCTATCGGGTACAACATTATCTATGTTTTTAATAAAGATTATGTCAGCATCCAAATCATTCAGATTCTCAATTAAAGCGCCATGTCCCCCCGGACGGAAAACTAATTTATCATTTTCGCGAAACGGATTGTTATCCATATCAACAGCAATGGTATCGGTATTGGGTTTCTGTTCCGAGAATGTTACATTATAATCTACACCATATTGACTGCTGTATTGATCCGTTTTTTGTGACAGAAGTATTTGGAACAGATCGTAGTGTTCTTTAGAAACTGTAAAATGAATGTTCGATTTGCCACTCTTTCCGGTAGCATATAAGGCGCCTTCAATCAGATGTTCTTCTACCGGAGTACGCGAACCTTCGGGATATTGATGAAACTTTAGTAATCCTTTTGGCAGAGATCCATAATTCAGTCCCACCTTATTTAATAGGTTTGCAAGTATTGGCTTATATTTTTTCTCTGCTATTAATGTCGGAATATCCTGATTGTTGTTTTCAAGGCAAACGGTGTTCAATTCATCATAAAAAGCGAATTTGGTAATATTATCAAAGAAAGTTTTCTCAAACTTAGAGGTAGGTTCAGCATATTCGGCATCCAGAAATTCAAATAAATCTTTGAACATTCTGCTTGCGGCACCGGATGCGGGAACAAATTTCACAATCGTTTTATACGCATTAATATACGTTTTCCAAGCATCCAGGTAAGCTTTCTGCTCGTCTTCGTTTATTTTCATTATTCCTTTTTCAACAGAAGCAGCCATAGATAACTTCAAAAAGGGGAATCCTTTTTTAAAGTTTTGTAATTGCTCTTCTATTTGATATTCGGATATACCTTTTTCTGCTAGCTGCTCTTTGTCTTGAGATGTTAACATAATCTTTTATATTTAATAATTGATGCTCAAAAATACGAAATGATTATTAGTTCTTACCATAGAGTTAACAAAAAAAGCTACTTTTACATTCGAAATGATAATAAATTAAGGAATCCTCCTCCGCCCTTCGGGGGAGGTGCCCGAAGGGCGGAGGAGGACTAAATTTGTATTAAGACATAAATGATGACATCAACTTCTTTTTTCACCGAAAACGAAAAGAACGAATTATTCAGATTATATAAATCGCTGATTAAATCTGCCGGAGATAGCATATCTGCCAAAGAGATTAAAAAACTAAAGAAATACCTTATTCAAGCCGCTGCGACAGATTCTTTGAAACGTAATATGTTTGACATGAATCCTATAATCAGAGACTTGCAAACAGCCATCATTGTTACTGAGGAAATGGGCATCAAAGGAGCATGCCTCACCGGATTAATGCTACATGAGATTGTAAAAGCCGGGATTATCGCCATTGAAAACGTAAACGAAGAATTTGGCGAAGATGTTACCGGCATTATAAAAGGCTTGGTAAAAACCAATGAACTATATGAAAAAGGCCCTTCGATAGCTTCTGAAAACTTTCGTAATTTATTACTCTCATTCGCGGAAGATATGCGGGTTATCCTTATTATGATTGCCAACCGGGTAAATATTATGCGGCAAATAAAGGATACCGAGAATAAGGTTGATCGCGAAAAAGTGGCCAATGAGGCAGCCTATCTATATGCGCCACTCGCGCATAAGCTAGGTTTGTATAAAATAAAATCCGAACTGGAAGATTTATCTTTAAAGTACACAAATACCGAAAAGTATTACTTCATTAAAGATAAACTTAGCGAAACAAAAGCATCCAGAGATAAATATATTGCTTCTTTTATCGAACCGGTTCAAAAGAAACTGGAGAAATCCGGATTGAGGTTTGAAATTAAAGGTAGAACCAAGTCCATACACTCCATATATAATAAGATGGAGAAACAGAAAACAGAGTTCGAAGGCATATATGATTTATTTGCAATACGTATCATTCTGGATTCTGATTTTGATAAAGAAAAGCAAGAGTGCTGGCAAGCATATTCCATCGTTACGGATATGTACCAACCCAATCCCAAGCGCCTGCGCGACTGGCTTTCTATCCCCAAAGGCAATGGTTACGAATCACTTCATATCACAGTAATGGGGCCGGAAGGAAAATGGGTAGAAGTACAAATCCGTACTCAACGCATGGATGATATTGCCGAACGCGGCTTGGCTGCTCATTGGCGCTACAAAGGGATAAAAGGAGAAAGCGGACTGGATGAATGGCTAACTTCTGTTCGCGAAGCTTTAGAGAATCCCGAAAGCGATTCTATGAAAGTTATGGATCAGTTTAAAATGGATCTTTATGAAGATGAGGTATTTATCTTCACTCCTAAAGGAGAACTCTTTAAGCTGGCAAAGGGATCAACTGTGTTGGATTTCGCCTTCCATATTCATTCTCAGCTTGGAAGTCAATGCATTGGCGCTAAAGTAAATGGAAAAATTGTTCCCATCCGCCATACGCTTCAAAGCGGCGACCAGGTTGAGATTCTCAAATCAAGCACCCAAACCCCCAAGCAAGATTGGTTGAAAGTTGTAACTACTTCTAAGGCACGTACAAAGATACGTCAGTCTTTAAAAGAGTTAACAGCCAAGCAAAATAATATAGCAAAAGAAACGCTTGACAGGAAATTCAAAAACAGAAAGATAGATTTCGATGAATCTATCATGATGCACCTCATTAAAAGAATGGGATACAAAACTGTTACCGAATTCTATCAGGGAATAGCCAATGGGGTTTTAGATGCAAATAGCATTATTGATAAGTACATTGAACAACAAAAACGCGAAAACGATCCGCATGACGATATAGTTTACCGCAGTGCCGAAAACTATAACATGAATCATGTAGAAGAAGATGCTCAAAAGGAAGATGTATTGATCATTGATCGGAACCTGAAAGGAATTGAATTTAAACTGGCAAAGTGCTGTAATCCTATTTACGGCGATGATGTTTTTGGCTTTACAACAGTAATGGGTGGTATCAAGATTCACCGCATAGACTGTCCTAACGCGCCGCAATTAAGAGAGCGTTTCGGGTATCGCATTGTAAAAGCTCGCTGGGCAGGTAAATCGGAAGGAACAAAATACCCCATCAATCTTCGTGTAGTTGGGCATGATGATATTGGTATCGTAACTAATATTACTTCAATCATTTCTAAAGAGAGCGACATCAGCCTTCGTTCAATCAATATAGACTCCAACGATGGGCTTTTTTCCGGTATGATAACTATCCGGGTAGGCGATACAGGAAGACTGGAAACGCTTATCAAGAAGCTAAGAACAGTAAAGGGAGTAAAACAAGTGAGCAGATATTAGAATCCTATTATAATGAAAAAAAGATTTAGTATAACAGCTCGTATTAAGAGTTTTAAATATGCCGGCATAGGGGTATCCAAATTATTTTTTTTTGAGCATAATGCATGGATACATTGTGCCGCGATAGTTCTTGTTACCATTGCCGGCTTTTATTTTGACATTACCAAATACGAATGGATCGCGGTTATTGTATGCTTTGGCATGGTATTGGCAGCCGAAGCATTTAACACAGCTATCGAAAGGCTGGTTGATCTGGTTTCTCCACAAAAACATCCCTTGGCCGGAGATGCTAAAGACCTTGCGGCTGCCGGAGTACTTATCTGCGCGATTGCCACCGCCATTATCGGATTAATTATATTTATACCTTATATAATTTAATACCCCTACTCCATGCGGCATTTTACACAATTTGTACTCTAACCAAAAGAAACTTTGGGTTGCTTCAAATGCGCGTTGCATTTTCTCAAATGCAACGCGCATTTTCAAATTACAACGTTGCTGTTGAGACAAATGCAACGTGCATTTGGGAGAAATG
>DAIMFE010000057.1:0-20877 GCA_036724805.1 Bacteroides sp. | reverse complement strand
TATGTCTCTTTGCTCGGTCTTCTGCCAAATCCAAATAAGCATTTACAATACGTCCCAATGATTCCAGTTCAGTTTCGGTCAGATAGTTTTTGGCAATAACAACATCGGTTTTTACTATTTTCCCTTCAGGGCTTTGTTCCCAAGAAGTTAATTCCATATGCTCTTTTTCCGCATCAGCCCTTGATATTATAAGTTCGGCTGCCGTATGCCCATAAATAGCATAGTGTAACTTATTTTGAACTTTGGCAAAAAATTCTTTTGTAGTAATCACATCTTTGTTGTAATCCATCGCAGTAGCGTAAATATCCGTTATCTTTTGATAAAAACGGCGTTCACTCAAACGGATTTCTCTGATTTCGGCAAGCAAATGTTCAAAATAGTCTTCGCCGAGAAATGTACCGTTTTCCATTCGTTTTTTGTCAATAACATAACCACGAATAGCATAATCTCTCAAAACAGATGTAGCCCATTGGCGAAAAGCTGTTGCTCGTTTGGAGTTTACACGATATCCGACCGCAATAATTGCATCCAGATTATAATGTTTGGTTTTATAGATTTTTCCGTCCGATGCAGTTATCGAGAATTTCTCGGTAACTGAATTTTCCTCCAATTCGTTCTCTTTGAATATGTTTTTAAGATGTAGCGAGATGTTGTCTGTCGAGCAGTCAAATAAAACACCCATCAACTTTTGACTAAGCCAAATTGTTTCGTCCTGAACTCGCACTTCAATACCGTCTTCCTTTGCCTGATTGGTAAAAATGAGAAATTCTGCGGTACTGTTGCGAATTTGTAAAGGTTTCTTTTTAGCCATACTCGTTATCCTTTTTTATCTGCTATTACCTCATCTCTCATCATCATTTCGTAATGTTCTACTTTCAAATCTGCTCTTTTTTAAAAGTTTTTTTACCCTTTAAAACCCACCAGCACAACCCTACATCGTTGTATCGGCATGTTCATTGGGCAAGATATTATTGCCATACACTTGCCATTGTTTAACTGTATCATCTTCAACAATGGCCGACCATGCAGCCGGTACTTTCCGGTAATTGCTATTTTTATCATTTGCAAGAGGCTTGTATGTTCCGCTTGCATATCCCAGAATGCATATTAACCGATCATTTTCCAGTACATCCTGAATTTCTATTTTATAGTCGGGAAATTGGGCAAAACACTCTGTCCATGATTTTTTCATGGCCTCTTTACCTTCAACTCTATTGTTGTTAGAATCGATAAACAAGTGGTCGTTGCTCATTAAATCTGATAACTTATCTACATCGCCCTCATTAATTGCGTCGATGTAACTAAGGATAATTCGTGTGTGAGTAAACATATTCATTCTGTTTTTATGTATAAGGTGTCACACAAAGATAGAAAAAGACTTTGGAAGAATAGCAAAATGCGGACAATTTTACCCAAAATGTCCATTAGGATTCTATTTAGGCTCTCTCCGTCTCACAACACATAATCCAACACATCGTACTGGTTGGCAA
The DNA here is from genome assembly GCA_036724805.1 of Bacteroides sp. GTDB lineage: Bacteria > Bacteroidota > Bacteroidia > Bacteroidales > Bacteroidaceae > Bacteroides. Next base: position 19,387 of record DAIMFE010000057.1, on the reverse strand, counting down.
AAAACAGCCTCCGCTCCGTTCGTCCGCCGCGAGACAAGCGGGTGGATATTTTGCGGAACGAATTTACCCACATTTTCATCTTCCCGAGAGAGGTTTCGTCATAGCTGCCCACCATCGAGAAGGTAAAATTGGTTTGAAAAGTAATGTGATGCCTGTTTTCGGCCTCCACGTAGTGACAGGTAAACCCCAGCGGGATAGGGCAAACATAAAATTCGGCCTCCGCGGCAACCCCCACCGTTGGTATGTAATTGGTGTTCAGGGTTTGTTCCAGCTTGTCAAGCATTTCTTTGAGGGCTGATTTGATTTCCTGTTTTTCCCGATCCGTAATGATGTTCATCCGGTGCATATTGGCTATTTCTTTGGCCAGCGTCCAGATGATGGCTTCGTCCCAGATGTAAAAATTACTATTCAACCTGAAGAGTTCTTTCAGTCGGGGCAAGATGTTCGAGGCTCTTTCGGGCAGTTGCCAAGATGAATAGTCCAGGAACTCGTCTGCCCCCAGAAAGTAATAGCCCCAGCGGAAGAACATGAATTTGGCCAGCACCGGCAAAGACAGGTAGAACTCCATCGGCAGCGTACTGTAAATATTGCCCATTGCGGCAGGAGCTTCCCCCCCTCGCACAACATCGGCAAAAAGATCTATCTGCGTCTCTATCTTATCGAAGAGCTCGTCCATCGAATTTACCATCAGCGGATGCTTTAACTCAATGGGCATCCACATTCGCTGCTCGCCCTGTTGCACCAACTCATCGAGAGACATCCCCAACTCTCGGGCGATAATCCCCGCTTCGCGCAACGAAAAATTCACTTTGCCCGTTAGCCTGCGGTAAGCAGATTCTTTTTCTATGCGAAGTATGGAGGCGATGGTATCCGCCAGGTCTGTTTTTCGGGAAGTTCTCTCCTGAAGAGCCTTTATGAAAGTATCGTGTAAGTCGAAATTCTTTGGTAACATATCTTATTCTATTGTTAAGGCACCACTAATAAAACAGCGCGTTCGATTCTCTCAGCAGGTATTCTATTGTTTTGTATTGGATATCGAAGAACATACGCCTTTCCATGCGCCCACTCCCCGAGAAGAGTGTCGATACGTTTTTAAACGAATCGATCCATTGCCGCATCGGGCCAAACAAACCGGGGTCGTTCTCGATTATCGAGAAACTAAAATTGGTATGGAAAACAGCATAAGAGGTTTTCTCCGAAAAACAATAAACCGCGTTGAATCCAAGTTGCATGGAAGAAACGTAGAAAGAAACTTCGTTAAGGTTGGCCATTAACTTGGGCACATACGTTCCATTCAGCGTTCTTTCAATTTGCAATAAAAGGCCTTTCAGGGCTCTGGCAATCTCGGTTTTTTCTTCGTTGCTGATAATACGCAATCTATGGAAGCGCGCAATTTCGCAGCACAGGTTCCACACCAAAGCTTCATCCCAAATATAGAATCCCTTCTCAAAAGCGTATGTTGTTATCAACTTTTGGCACAGGTCGTTCAGTTTTTCGGGAGGCTGCCATGTAGAAAATTTATTGAATTCTTCGCTCCCAACAAAATAATATCCCCATCTAAAAAACATATACTTGGTGAGAATGGGGGAAAAAGCGAATAACTCCATAGGGAGGGTACTATAGATATTACCTGTTTCGGAAAATGTACCTCCATTATAAATATTGGCGCTGCTCTCCTCTACGATACGGTACAACTTTCCCATTGAGCGTACCTCTAGCGGAGATTCCATAATAAAGGGAATCCGGAGCGTATTTTCGGCGCCGCGCATCAATACATCGAGCGAAATATGGAGATGCTGGGCAATGATGCCCATTTCCTGCGCCGAGAAACTAACCCTACCCTCAAGGCGGCGGTAAATCATATCTTTTTCAACATGAAGCAAATCGGAGATAAGATTGACCAGATCTCTTTTCTTAGGATACCTTTCATTAAGTGCCCGAAGAAACTGTTCGTGTATATCTACATAGTTCATATTGTTTAGATTCTACAAAATCGGGTAATTAGCACATAAGTATTATTTAGTAAGGTAAAGGTACTTAAAATATGCCTCAGAGAGATACATATTTTCCGCAACTTTAGCGTCTAAAAGTCGGTTTTTATCTGTTTTTGGTCGTAATAGCTAATACGTATTCTTCTTAAAGCATGTTTTGTACAACTTCCATCTTCTTTTTGGTTGTTTCGCCAATAAAACGCGTACAGGCTCGCGTTGTTTCGGTAACTCGCCGAATCTAAACCTGTTCTACCTGCTAAAGTTGTCTTTTATCATTGATTCGGAAAGAATACCTTTGTTCGTGGTAAAATATCAAATCCGCCGAACATAAACACAAAATTTGTTCCTTTAATTGAAAGAATAGACCTAACTATATTGATAATATATTTTATTATTAACTAAAATAGATGTTATGAAAACAAAGACTATTTTCGCGTCATTGTTTGCTGTAGCAGCTTTAACCGGTTGCAGCAATGAAAATGAAGTCGCCACAGATAGTGGCGGACAAACGGATTTGGACGTGGCCTACCTCTCCATCAAGGTTCAGGCGGAAAGCATGGCTCGTGCCGTGGGTTCGGATGAAGAAGACGGACTTACTGATGAAAGTGAGATCAAATCGCTCTACTTGTTAACCTTCAATGACCAAGAGGTGATTAAAGGTGTGCCCGGCGGAGATTACTATGTTAAAATAGACAATCCCACAGTTACTATTCCCGCGCAAAAGGTTTCCGGCGCGGCTACCAAACTGCTGGTAATTGCCAATCCGGGTCCTCTTATGCAAGATATGCTTGCAGGAGGGATTAGTTCTACCACCACTTTCTCTACCATCAATCAGGCTTTAATAAAAGCCACTCATGAAGGGCTAACAGGAACCGATGGATTCACGATGATTAACTGCGGCGATGACTCGAAAAAGAATGCTACGCCGCCCAATAATATTATCGATGAGCCGCTGATCGACATTAAAACCAGCATTAAAAAACCGGCAGACTTCGCCACTGCAGCCGATCCGGATAAAGCAGCAAAAGACGCTGCAGAAGCAGCAAAAGTAACGGTAAACATCGAACGTCTTGCCTCCAAAATAGAGTTTGCCCTTGGCAAGAATGTGGATGCCGGAACAGCAGATTTCAAATTGACCGCTTGGACGCTTGACGGAGTGAACAGCAGGGTATTTCCTTGGGCTAACAAAACAATAATCTCGGTTATCCACAGCGTTACCGGAGGAGGTACAGCTTTTTATAAAAACAATTTCTACACCACCGATCCGAATTTTAGAAACGATGTGGGAATAAGCAAAGCAACGATCGATGCAACAACCCACGCCCCTATTCTCGTGAAACCGTATAAGTGGGAAACAGGTGTTAATGCACCTACAATAATGTACTGTATAGAGAACACAATGGATGCGCCCAGTCAGCTTTTCGGAAACGCCACACGTTTGGTGTTTAAGGGAACGTATTTTCCTGATGGTTTCACAGTTGGCGATGATTGGTACCATTTTGCAGGAGTAAATTATAAGACTTTTCAGGAACTCATGGATGCGTATAACGCATCGGCCAGCCCGAGCAATCTGCGTACTGCCTGTACTAATTTCTACGATAAAGTTAAGGCTAAATATTCGGCAAAGATAGGCGCTAACGACTTTTCCGAACTTACACAACAAATGCTTGATGATGCCCAGATTGAAAATGGTGGCGAAATAGTAAAAAATAACTATCTGCCCGGCGATCATGTTATCCGCTGGTACCAAAAAGGACTTTGCTACTGGTACTACGAAATTCGCCACGACAACTCACCCAATGCCGGAGAAATGGCCTTCGGTAAGTACGGTGTAGTACGTAACAACTGGTACCGTTTAACACTCAACTCGGTGAACGGACCCGGTACTCCTTGGTTCCCCGATATTGATCATCCGGGACCCGGCGACCCCGATCCAACAGACCCGATCGATGCATCGGCCGGATATCTCGGTATCACTGTTAATGTAGCCCCATGGATTGTTTGGGAAACAGGCATTGACATATAAAAATTAGGGTTTCTTCCGGCTTTTAGGTAAGGAGTTTCGGGTGGCTATCCGGCCCGCCCGAAACTCCCTTTTAGAGATACGAAAGTTTGATTCAACGATATAGATGCTTAACCCGAAAAAAATGGATAGCCATGAAAAGATATAACGCATTGATACAAAAAACTGTACTGACGGTAATTATCGCTGCCTGCTTTTCCTCCTGCGCAATAAAAGAAGAGGCATCCGATGATACTGCAACGGCGGAAGCACGAGGTTTCATGCAGGTAGATGTAACCGAAGATAACGGAACCGCGGCCGACCGGATGGAGACGGTGCGTTTCTTCGTCTTCAAAAATGTGGCAGCGGGAGCACCGACACTAGAGCTGAATCAGAAATTCGATATACCGAGCGCGGGGGACGGAAAGGAAGCCTCCAAGTTCAATATCACGCTGGAAACGACAATGAGGCCGGGCAAAAACAATGAAAAAATGGTAGTGGCAGTGGTGAACGAACCCTCGGCCATGACGCAAGAACTCAACGAGGTTTCGGATTATAGTTCATTAAGAAATACCAGGCTCGACCTTTCTCTTTTTCTGAACGAAGGCCGAACCGCACTACAGGCAGGGAAAACCATGCCGATGACCGGAGTTGTTTGGAGCAACAAGGTGTATCCTACATTGAAAGAGGCCGAGGATGATCCGGAGCCTATGGAAGTACTGCGCGCCGTGGCGCGGGTAGACATATATATTAACCAGGAAGCAGGACTTGGCCTTACGATGGCCGAAGGCAGCACGTTTTCTCTCTCCGGATTGTACGATGAAGAATACCTGGCGCGCCATGTAACGGATACCCAGCGTTTCGGAAGGATACAAACCGTTACGTCCGGTTTCAAAACGAAAGGCATTACGCTCGCGGCTTCGGACAACCTAACCCTGCCGGAATTTACATCGGGACAAAAAGGGCGTCTCGTTGCATCGTTCTACACGGCCGAACGAACCTGCGCGGCCGCTCAAAATGCCGATAAGTTGGAGGCCAACATAAACATTGTTACCCATGAAGGCGCTCCGCGCGGAGGAACGCTCGTTATCGACCAACTCAATCGGGAGGGCGCGCTAACGGATGTGCTCGAGATTACCCGAAACAATATTTATGAGATTATCGTAACAGTTAGAACAAACGGCATCACGGCGGGGGTAAACAGCTGGAATGATGAGGATATAGTTTCCGATCTTTAGCAAACAATATAAATCCAATCATAATGAGAAAGTTTAATTATACTTTAAAATCGGTATGGATGGCGATTGGCTTATTCGCGCTCGCCGCATGTACCTTTGAAGAAGATATAGATTATCCTGTGAACCCTGCCCCAGGCACAGGGATGGCCGATATCACTTTCCTTGTTGATATGCAAACCACCCGGCAGGTAAATACAAGGGCTATCGGGTCGATACAGGAGAACCAGATTAACGATATCTATGTTCTGGCCTTCGATACATCGACAGGAGATTTAATATACAAGGCCAAAGGCAAGAATCTGGCAGTGGCAAGCGGTGCTACAAACAAAAACAAGGTAACCTTTAAGGCAACGCTGCCCACAGGAAAAGAGTACACATTTATGGTATTGGCCAATGCGGAGAGTAAACTGGCAGGCATTGATGTTGGCATGAGCCCCAAGAAGAACAAGGACGATGTGATGGCTCTTACACAGGAAGAGACCGGAAAATGGGATGCTACTTCTCCGGCAATACCGATGTGGGACGAAAAAAACATGACACTAACGGCATCGAACACGGCCAATTTCGACCTCACGCGTATGCTGGCTCGGATTAATGTGGAGGTGAATCTAAAGGAGATTGCTCCCGGAACTAGGAAGGATAATTTCAGGCTAACAAGCGTACATTATTATAATTACAATACTTCAGGAACCCTGGTTCCCGATCCTAACAACTACAACACGGGTACGAAACAGGCAGTAAAGCCAACCATACCGGCAAATCCGGATACGCAAACCGGATACGCGCTGGTGTACGATGACACGGATATCAAGGACCAGAAAGAATGTAAAGAGAAGATATACGTTTTCGAAGCTCAACACAACGGCAATACGTACACAACCCCAAGCGGCAATGGCGATTGGATCAACAACCCGTGCCTTGTTATTGGCGGGCAGTACAAAACCGAAAATGAAACTTGGCTCGATGAAACGTTCTACCGCATCGATTTTATCCGTAAAGACAAAACCGACCCCAATAAAGTGAAAGATGTATGGCTCTCGCTATTGCGCAACTGGAGCTACAACGTGGTGATTACCGAAGTGAGCGGCGCCGGTTACGATGAGCCGGACGTAGCACTGAAATCGGCTCCTATCAACATGGAAGCGCAGGTAATCGACTGGCACGACCGCGATATGGGCGAGATCACTTTCGATGGCGTATTCTACCTGTCGGTTAGTAAGGATGAGTTTGTATTTCAGCGGAACGCGGTTACTGCCAAGCAGGAAGATAACGCTGTAAAGATAAAAACAGACTACGTTTACAACAACGATAAGGACAATGCTAAATCGGGCTGGAAGGTAGATCGATACGAGTATATCGATGGTACCGAAATGCCTGCAGGCGAACAGTGGCTCACGCTCGTTCCTGCAAAAGGCGCCCCCGATGTTACCACCGAAGCCTACTTTACCTACAAAACCAATGAGGGAACAAACAACCGGGAAGCCAACGTATGGATTGCTGCCGGACGTTTACGCTATAAGATACATGTGGTACAGCGGGTGCTTTCGCTGGAGATTGTAGACCCCGATGCTGGCAACGCACCGATAGAAGAAATGATGTTTGTTGTACCAAGAACAGGCGACCGCAACCATCCGACGCGAAACTTTACAGTGAACTGGACCCCTACAAACGAAGATGTGGCTATTACGGCCGAATCGCCGCAAGTGTGGAGCCCGTTTGCACCGGAGTGGCTAACGCCCAACCCGCGCACCACGCAATCTTGGACAATACAGGGAGGAAGCGGCACACAGACATACACCGTACAGGCTCCTTCTGTCGATGATAACAAGATTGAATTAGACCCGTTCTACGAGGCAAATACCACCTATTATTTTGAAGTAGATAACGGAAGCGATTCGGAAAAAAAAGGAATCAACCTGCACCAGATATACTATAATATTGTTGTTGATACCCATACATATCACCTAGACGGCAAAACCTATACGCTGGGCGTGCGCTGTAATACGGATTGGGTAATAACAGATATCAAGGAATTTTTGTTCAATACCGATCCGAAAGATCTGACGCCGCAAGAACGACCGCCCAGACCGGTACTGCTTGACCTGCACAATTACGACAACCTGAAAGTAGGAACCACAGGAGGGCCTAATATATCGGGAGAAAGTGTTGCCTTCACGGTGGTGAACGAGGAGACTACTCAACACAGAAACAAGTGGGGAACCGTTTATGTAACCTTCGAGAATCCGGATGGCAAGTTCCCGCCTCAAAAAGTGGCGCTGCGTTTTCCGCCTAAGAAGATGACCATTCTCGGGCTTGGTTTCGCGCGCGATGTTAGGGCCTACAATCCGGCGTTTCCTTCTACTTTCCACCTGCAGGGAGCTTACCGCGTGCTTAATTCACAGAAAAATTTCGGAAGTTCGGACGACAGTAAGGTACAGGTAAGCAACTTGGAAATTATAGGGTATAACTGCGAAGGCACTCCCGGTACCACCGGAAGCGATGCGAACTGGCAGAAGACTTCATTAAGAACTTGGCTCAACGAACATAAGCCCGACATCATCATCTGCACGTACAGTATGAGATTCGAAACCAATGATCTCCAACTGCTAAACCAGTATATGAAAAACGGGGGAGTGGTTATTATGTATTGTTATAACGAAGTGGATAAGGCAAATGTCGTAAAGGTAGTGAATGGCCTATTGGAAAAAAATTTACCCGCAGACGATTTCTTCTATGCCGGATCGGTTGGTAACGTATTTAAGTTTACCGATAATATAGACGATCCGATAACCAACGGGCCGTTTGGGGATGTAAGAGATAAAAACTGGGGAACGCACTATTATATTGGCGGGGTAAAAACTGAATCTATAAAAGACGATGTTTACGTTCTGTCGACAACCGATGACTGTGTGGTGAGCCAATATCGACTTACCCCGGGATACACAACGGCTTTCAGGCACAAAACCAAGAACCTCGTATTCTTCGGCAACGGACGTTTCCTGGCATCCTACTATCCCCATATCCGCGAGATATACCACGACCCGTTCAAGAACGATGCCAACTATAATCCGATTCCACGAGAAACCTTCGGGCCAACAGTAGTTGCCGCTAGCGGTGTTAATGTGTACAATTCGGTTATCTTTGCCAACACCATAGCCTGGGCAATATCGGTTACAAACCATATACCGCCGGCAGCTGGTTATTAGTAAAAAAAGCACGTTGCATTTCTCCCAAATGCAACGTGCATTTGTCTCAACAGCACGTTGCTAATTTAAAAATGCAACGTGCATTTGCCTCAACAGCACGTTGCTAATTTGAAAATGCAACGTGCATTCAAGGGCGGGCCTTGTGTCCGCCCTTGAATATACATATCATTTACAACCTTCTTTTCCGTTTCAATACTTTTTCCAAAAACAAAGTTTAAGAAGAAAGTGCCCAAAACATCTAATGTCAGTATATAACTATTATCAAAATTATAGATCGGGATTTCCGCTACATCCATTGCATCATAAAACAAGCTATCTACAGTGACCTATATTGCTAAAATCGCTACAACCAATAGTGATAATAAAAGAAAATATACCGAATATCTTCCCGAAAGAAGATATCGTGGTATAAAAAAGTAAAGGTTTAGGTAAGCGGGTACCGAATAGGTGAAGAACGTATATATAAAATATACCCCCCCGTTTTATAGTTCATTCCTATTATCAGCCAATCACTTGATACGTTTATCCCCGCTGAAATTCGCACATTCCGATCATTGTTTCAATCTTTAATGGAACTTGGCTTCTCAGAAACCGTTCAATCTCGTTATCGATGAATTTCAGGAGTTCTACAACATCAATGAATCGGTGTATAGCGATATGCAAAACATTTGGGATACTTACCGCAAGAAATCTAAAATGAATTTGATTGTGTCGGGATCCGTATATTCGTTGATGCAGAAAATATTTCAGAACAAAAAAGAGCCTTTATTTGGCAGAGCAGACAATATCATCAAACTATCGGCCTTTGATTTGGGCACGCTAAAAGAGATTATGCGTGATTACAACCCCGCCTACACAAACGATGATCTGCTGGCTCTTTATTCTTTCACCGGTGGAGTTCCCAAATATGTTGAGTTGTTTTGTGATAATGTTTCATTGAGCACAAATAAAATGATTGAATTTATGGCTCGGGAGAACTCTCCTTTTACCGATGAAGGAAAAAACCTATTGATAGAAAAGTTCGGAAAAAACTATGCTACCTATTTTTCTATCCTAAGTGCCATTTCGGGCGGTATTAATACACAACCCGAAATAGAATCTGCTTTAGGAGATAAAAGTATTGGCGGCCAGATAAAACGATTGATTGAAGATTATAATATTATTGTGCGTCAACGCCCCATATTGGCAAAAGAAGGAAGCCAAACCGTTCGGTACGAGATACAAGATAACTTTATTAGATTTTGGTTCAACTATTTTGATCGCCACCGCTCTTTGATAGAGATAAAGAACTTTATTGGTTTGCAGTTTATTATTAAATCCGATTATCCTACTTATTCGGAAATTATGCTGGAGAGATATTTCAAACAGCAGTTTGCCGAAAGTTTTCAATACCGTGCTATTGGTTCGTGGTGGGAGCCTAAAAGTAATCAAAATGAGATTGATATTGTTGCTCTGAAATTGGAGAAGAACCAAGCGGTAATTGCCGAAGTAAAACGACAAAAGAAGAATTTTAAACCCGAATTACTGACTGCAAAGGTAGAGCATCTTAAAAAGAAGCTGCTGCCTAAGTATCAGATTGAGACGGTTTGCCTATCGCTGGAGGAGATGTAGCTAAAGCAGACGTCAATTAAAAGTCTCTTTTATTCACCCTTAAAATCCAAGCAATTTACTACCTTTGTCGCGGGATGAATTGTTTTGGATGAATCCCCTGTTTCAGTCAACAAACATTGACAATCCGTGAGTTATAACCACTAAAAACAAATATATGAGCCTTAATAAGCACGATTTGAAGGAAGTAAACTGTGATGATTTCTCCTTACTCGATTTTTCGGATTACCGTAGTAACGACCTTTTTGAGGTAAAAGAACCCTTCTGGGCATTTTATCAAGATGCGGTTGATAAGCGGTACATGGTTTACGGCAACCCGGTAACAACTTCACCCGGACCAGAGTTCGATGTATTTGATCGTCATTTAAATACAACACGTCATTACCTGAACTTCTGTTCTTACAATTACCTGGGTTATTCCAATCACCCCGAAGTAATAAAGGCTGTACAGCAAACGATTGGAAATTATGGTACGGGCGCCGTATCTGCCCCATTGCTAAGCGGTTACTATGATTTATCTCGCCAATTAGAAGAAGCCATTGCGGCATTTAAGCGAAAAGAGGAAGCTGTTATCTTTCCAACGGGATATGGCGCTAACCTGGGCGTGCTTTCGTGCCTGTTAAAACCGGGAGACGTGGCTGTACTGGATATTCTTTCGCATGCTTCGATATACGATGGCGTTAAACTCGCAGGCGCCGATATCAAGGTTTTCAGCCATAATAATGCCGAACACCTGGAAAGGGTTTTAAAAGATTTGCCCACCAAGCGGGTAATTGTGTGCATTGAAGGGGTTTACAGCATGGATGGTGATTTGGTAAATCTCCCCGAAATTGTACAGGTTTGCAAAAAATACGGAGCCAAGATCTTATTAGACGAAGCACATTCTACCCTTATCTTCGGCGAAAACGGACGAGGTGTTGCCGAGCATTTCGGATTGGAAAGCGAAATAGACATCACTATCGGCACCTTTAGTAAATCATTCGGCGCCATTGGCGGATTTGTTACGGGCGATCGCAAACTGATGACGTATATTCGGATGTTTGCCCGTTCGTATGTTTTTTCGTGTGCAGTTGCACCGCATACTGCTGCCGGAATACTTAAAGTGCTCGAACTTTACAATGAAGATGATTCGGTTCGTACCCGCCTATGGGAAAATGTGCGTTATATTCAGCATAAACTGAAAGAAGCCGGACTGGATATTGGCGGTACTCAATCGCAGGTTATTCCTGTTATTGTGGGCAGTGATCAGCGGTTGCGCGAAATAAGTATACGGATTCAGGATAAGGGGTTGTACACAGGTGTGGTTACCTATCCGGCTGTATCCAGTAAGCGCACCAGGTTAAGATTGTCGATTTCGTCAAGTCATACTAAAGAGCAGATGGATAAGTGCGTAAGGATAATCAGTGAGGTATTTGAAGAAGTGAAGTAAAATAATAACCTACGTTTTACTACCATGCCGCATGGTGTAGGGGCGGGCCTTGTGTCCGCCCTTGAATAACGCCCCTACACCATGCGGCATTCTTATCTCCTCCGTTAATCCGTTAACCACTCCTTAAACTCTTTCGCGTTAATACGGCTTACGATAATCCGCTCGGGGGTATCCACTTTTAGGGTTACTGCGATTTTATTTCCAAACCACATTGTAATATCTTTCACTGCCGAACGGCCAACAATATACTGTCTGTTCGCCCTGTAAAACTGTTCAGGGTGAAGCTGTTTCATAATCTCTTCCATCGTAAGATCCAACGAATAGCTTTTCCCCAAATACGTAACGGCTTTTATCACTTTTGTATCTATGAAAAAATAAGCAATCTCCTTTACATTTAAAGGAATCAATTTGTCTTTTACAGGAATGAGGAAAGAAGATTTATAGGTTACCGGTTTCTGCATGGATGCCAGCAAGCGGTTCATCAATTCGGTTTGATTCTCGGGGTTATTGTTCGGATAAAGTCGTTTTACTTTTGATATAGCACGTTCCAGCTGCCGGCTTTCAATGGGTTTTAACAGATAATCAATGCTGTTTACCTCGAAAGCTTTGAGTGCATATTCATCGTACGCGGTAGTAAAAATAATAGGACAAGTAATGTTCACATCATCAAAAATGGCAAACGATGAACCATCGGCCAGATGAATATCCATAAAAACTAAATCGGGCATGGTATTGGCATTAAACCATTCCACGCTTTCATCGGTAGATTGAAGCACGGCCTCTATTTTAATTTCAGGAGCAATTTCCGCCACCAGGCGCGTCAGCGCATGCGCCGCCAAATACTCGTCTTCTATTATTATCGCTCTCATTAGCTACGTGGCTTTATCAACGGTAAAACTACTTTAAATTTATTGTCTACGCAACACACTTCCGGTTCCTGCCCAAAATGCAACCTGTATCTTTCTGTGAGGTTTGCCAAGCCAATGCCTTCTCCGGGCTCCTCTTTCTTTTTAACCCGTATTGGGTTTGATACGATAAGCCGCTCCTTTTCATCCGTATAAATAGATACAGTTAAGGGCTGGCGGTTGGTTATTACATTGTGCTTAATCGCGTTTTCTACCAATGTTTGTATACTGAGCGGAACAATAAGGTGCTTGCTGTAAAACTTGTCGTCATTAAATTCAAAGATCAGGCTATCCCCATAACGTATCTTCATGAGCAAACAGTAATCTTTGGTAAATTTCAATTCTTCTTCGAGCGTAGTTTCTTCCCTGTTCTGCAATGTATATCTAAATACCGATGACATTTTTTGCACATATTCCTGTGCTTTATCGGTATCCATCTTTATCATTGTATTCAATGTATTCAGGGTATTGAACAAAAAATGCGGATCTACCTGACTTTTGAGTGTTTGGTACCTCGATTTTATATTCTCAGCCAATAGCCGTTCATTCTCCAGGGCTATCTGTTGCTTTTTATACGATAGGTAAAGTATCTGCGAGATGAAATCTACCAAAAGAGCCAGAAACAAATTATTGAACATATTCCCGAAAAGATTACCCCAATAATATTCGCCAAGATCTACTCTAAAAATGTATACACTTATAAACACCATTAAATAGGTAAATACAAATGTTACCACTATGGAGGTTATTACAATGGCAGTAATATTGTGTTTTATGCGATCGGCCCGTAATATCTTGAAATTAATCACAAACTTCAGGAAGGTAAATATAAACACCGATAGTGCACTTATAACAAACCACTCCCAGCCAAAGTCGACCATTTTATTATTGCGAAATTTTTCTATATTATTGGTAAAGATACCCGTATGGCCAAACCACATAAGTATTCCGAACAGGAAATGCATTATTGTGGTTATTATTATGGCCGATACGGCAGAAGCGCGATAATATAGTGTATTTCGTTTCACTTTATAACAATTAATGGAACACAGAGGCAAAAATACAAATTACAAAAGTATTATCATTCATAACGCAGTGCATTTATTGGGTCGAGCGATGCAGCTTTCTTTGCCGGATACCAGCCAAAGAACATACCGATGGCCGCGCACACCACAAAAGACACGCCTACAGTTAAAGAACTTATTACAAACGGCCACTCGAGGTATAAAACAACACAATAAGCTATAATGAGGCCGATTGTCATACCGATAGTTCCTCCTATGAGACTGATAATGGTGCTTTCGTAAAGAAACTGTTTCAATATATCTTTGTTTTTGGCGCCAACAGAACGGCGCAATCCTATTTCGCGGGTGCGTTCGGTTACGGTAACATACATAATGTTCATAATTCCGATTCCGCCCACTACCAATGATATAGCTGCCACCGCCGCGAGAAGCAAGGTTAATTTATTTGTTACTTTTTCTAACACTTCGAGTGTTTGCTGCTGCGTATGCACCTGAAAGTCATCGTCTTCGCCCGGTTGTATCTTATGCTGCCTACGCATGATATTATAAATATCGTAAGTAGCGTGGTCCACCACTTCTTCGGATACCGCTGAGGCTACTATCATGTGTAAATAATTAATAGACAGGATTCTGCGCTGCACGGTAGTATACGGAGCCATCACCACATCGTCCTGATCCCTACCCATCATATTTGGCCCTTTACCCACCAACACTCCGATAATCTTAAGCGGGGTTTTATCGAAACGAACAATCTTTCCCAATGGATTTTCTCCATCGGGAAAGAGATTATCAACAACGGTTTTACCTACCACACACACCTTTGAAGCATTTCTTACATCGATATCACTAAAATTTGATCCGGTTGCTATTTCGTATTTATTAATCTCGAGATAATTTTCATTTCCGCCTTGCACAGTTCCGGGCCAGTTATGAGACCCGTACACTAATTGTCCGGTAGCAGCTACCATGGGCGATACCATAGTGGTGTATTTGGTTCCTATGCTAATGGCGTCCGCATCTGTAACCTTCATTGTTTGCACGTTCGACGACCCAACATTTACCCCACCCTTACGCTCACTATTACGCAAAACCATTATCATATTGGTTCCCATAGAAGCTATTTCATCGTTAATTCCTTCGGTAGAACTCTTGCCAATACTCACCATAGCTATCACCGATGCTATACCGATAATGATGCCCAACATGGTTAACAGAGCACGGGTTTTATTACGCATCAATGCATCCCAAGCTATTTTAAGAAGGTTTTTTATTTTCATATTGTTCCGAGCGTTTTTATTATTCGTTTATAATTATCGCAACTAATTATAGTCTTGCGCAATAGGCAATGCTTCTAACATAGCCCTGGCAGATTGCGGTGTATTCTTTTCGTCTTTTACAATTAAACCATCCCGTAGCATAATGGTTCTACTAGTGAACGTTGCAATATCCGATTCGTGTGTAACGAAACCTATTGTTTTACCCTTTGCGTTCAACTCCTGGAAGAGTGTCATTATTTCATAAGAAGTACGGGTATCGAGGTTTCCTGTCGCTTCATCGGCAAGGAGAATAACCGGATCGTTTACTAACGCGCGGGCTATGGCTACGCGCTGTTGCTGCCCGCCCGATAGCTGATTGGGCATGTGGTACATACGATCATGCAATCCTACTTGTTCCAGTGCCCGTATGGCGCGTTCGCGTCTTTCGCTTGCCGACACACTGTTATTATAGAGTAAGGGCAATTCTACATTTTCGAGTGCCGAAGTACGCGAAAGCAGATTATATGATTGAAACACAAAACCTATCTTCCTGTTACGTATGGTCGATAACTCATCTTCCGAACGCTCGCGAACAGAAATATTATCGATCAGATATTCTCCTTTTGTAGGCCTGTCTAAGCAACCGAGGATATTCAACAGTGTGGATTTACCGCTTCCGCTGGTTCCCATGATGCTCACAAATTCGCCTTCATTAATATTGAACGATATCCCTTTAAGCGCATGAACACTTTCGCTGCCTACAATAAAGGTTCTGCGTAGATCCTCTATTTTTATTATCGAGCTCATAATCTCCCTTTCTTTCCTATTGAGGCAGATAATAGAACTTCTTCACCAGCATCTAAGCCGGAAAGAACAACATAGTTAATGCCATCGTTAGATCCGGTTTTCACCAAACGTTGTTCTAACTTATCACCGGTTTTAATCCATACATACTGTTCACTTTTGGTGTTGACTTTAACGGTAGATTCGTCTATTTCCAATCTCTTCATTAATTCGGCATTCATTTTAAAGTTAATTGCTTCTACAGGAACCAAATTACCTTCGCCGGCATCTACGGCGATGGTAATATTGGCCGTCATCCCCGGAAAAAGTTTTTCCTCCGGATTTGGCGCGTCTACAATCACGGTATAGGTTACTACATTACTGGTTACTTTGGGCTGAATGCGTATTTGGGTTACAGTTCCTTCGAACACTTCACCGGCATATGCATCTACAGTAAACCCAACCTTTTGCCCTATCACTACTTGTCCTATATCCGCTTCGTCTACATCGGCTTCCACCTGCATTTTTGTAAGGTCTTCGGCAATGGTGAAAAGTGTAGGAGTACTAAACGATGCAGCTACCGTTTGTCCGGTATTTACCGCGCGGTCAAGTATAACTCCATCTATGGGTGAATAAATATAAGCGTACGATAAATTCACTTGTGCCTGGCCGAGCGTTGCTCTGGCATTCACTAATGATGTTTCGGCTTGTGTTAGCTTATTATTAGCGTCTTCCAATGCTACTTCGGTTGCTGCTTTTGATTCGTGAAGTTTTTTTATTCTCCTGTAATTTTGCCAGGCATGTTCCAAATCACTTTTTGAACTATTTACTTGCGCATTGGCCTGATTCAATTTTTCTTTCAGGGTAAGTTTGTCCAGTTCGGCTAGTAGCTGACCCTTTTTTACATGCGAATTGTAATCTACATAAATCTTCTCGATTACTCCGGATACCTGTGTACCCACTTTTATTTCTTCAACCGGTTGAATGTATCCGGTTGCCATTACTGTTATGTCCAGGCTTCCTGTGCCAACGGTTGTTGTATTAAGCCGTACGTCTTCTTTATATATTATAAATATTCCAAGAACTACGGCCAGAATAACTATTACACTGATAGTTCCCCAAATCTTAAATTTTTTCTTTTTCATAAGTAGTTTTTTTTAAGTAAAGAAGGAGGAAGATAGTGAGGTAGCGCTTCGCCCCCTTACATCGTTATTTTTTCTCCCATATATACATCGAGTATCTTACGTTTTAGCATAAATCCGTACTTATTTTGAATATAATCATTCATAGCACTTACGTAATTATTTTGTTGCTGCAGAAGTTCTACTGTAGTTATTGAGCCCGAATCATACTTTGCTCTATAAGATTGGAATGAGTTTGAATAAGCATTCTCCTTCACTTTAGATGCTTCATATTTACTTTCGGCCGATACAACGTTACGGTACTCCTGCAATATGGTCTTTCTGAAAGTAAGCTCGGTTTGCTTCCGTTCTAGCTCTGCTTGCTTCAACGCTATCTTACTTTGGGTTATATTCGATTTAGTACGCCCCCTGTTAAATAAAGGTATGCTTACCGATACCCCTATCTGCGCGTTAAACCTGTCGGACAGTTGAGTACCGTAATCATCAAAGTCACTTATATGCCCTGCTCCTAAACTTCCATTGAGGCTTATGGTTGGCGAATAACCTGCCTTAGATATCTTCAATCCCGTTTCTGCAATATCTACATTATATTGACTAATCTTCATATCCGGCATTGTAGCCAGCGACTGCTCTAAAGCATATTCTTCTGTTGGAAGTTTAGACATCATATCAACGGCATTTACATCGGGATATATTATTTCCAGAGGCTGCATAGGGTCTATAGACAAGATGCTTTTAAGTGCCAGCAAACTATTATCACGATTGATCGTAGTTTCAACTATGTTATTTTTATCGGTTGCCCATTGCGATTCGAGTAGCAGGTAATCACTTTCAAGAATTTCTCCCACCTGAAAGCGCCTCTTACCCTGTTTTACCTGCTCTTCGCTAGCCTCTAAAAGGGTTTTCTGATATTTGAGAAGTTCTTCATTGCCCAACGCTGTAAGAAATGCCTGCAATATCTGTATGGTGATATCGTTATCATACTGCAAGGTTTGCAGGTCTGCCTGTTCTGCCACAAGTTGGTTCTTTTTAATGGTTTGGGTGATACTACCGCCCTGATAAAGAACGACACCAGAATTAATTCCGTAATTTCCATCCCATGAAGGTGATACCATCTTAGTATGCGACAGGGCTTCACTTACCGATGCCGAAAGATCGGGTAAGCGTTCTTTCTTCGATTGTTTGTATTGGTCTTTACGCGCATCGCTGGTAAGTTTTGTACTCTCGCGGTTATAGTTGTTACTAAATGCAAAGGTAATACAGTCTTCGAGCGTAAATTTGAGTAATTCGTTGGTGAAGAAAGCTTTTGATTCCGTGGATTCAGTTTTTTTAGTAGTTTTAGCCGGTACGGCTGTCTTGTAATATCGAATAGATTTATTTGGCACTTGTGCATTTGCTGCCAAAACAAAACTGATCAAAAGGAGTGATAATAATTTCTTTTTCATGTCGTTGCTTCATTTTATTCCTTATTGTGAAGCAACAAAGGTAAACCAGAAAGATAGAAGGCAGTTGGATTTGTGGATGAAGTGCAGAAAATGATAGCTGAAATGAGAAAAAACAATATTGAAACGCGGAGGGGTTTGCCCCCTCGCGCAACTTACTTCTGGGTTATATTAGAGGTTATGGGAATTTTATCGAGGTGGAACATGGGGACTTTAAAAGCATTTACATTTTGAAGTTAAACATAAAGGTAAATCTATAGATCCTACTCCGTTATTAGCTTACATATCCGATGCTATAAGATTTGCTAAAATAGAGTTAACAAAGCAAATAGGTTCAGAAATAAGGAAAAATGCAGCTGATTAAATTTACTAAAAAAGTAAATATTATGTTTTTTTTGTAGTATCTTTGTGTTATTAGAAATCGACTAAATTAGAAATTATGAATACTGTACAACAAAAGATTACGGTAACAATGAGTCCTACCGAACATCGGAGATATTTAGCGTTTTTAGAAGCGGATAAAATTGTTAAAGGAATAAAGAAATCCCTTAAAGAGTTAAATCAAGCTCGTAAAGGTGAGATAAAATTAAAATCGGCCTACGACCTAATTAACGAATTATGATTATAGAAGTAGCTCCGGAATTTGAGAAATGCCTTAAAAAATTGGCAAAAAAATATGCCTCCATAATAAAGACAGATTTTATAGCTTTTCTTGCTGAATTAGAAGAAAATCCAATGTTGGGAGATCAAATATTTGAAAATTGCCGTAAGGCGAGAATGGCCATATCTAGTAAAGGCAAAGGAAAGAGTGGCGGAGCAAGGATCATTTTCTACTACGAAATCATAGAGGAACATATTACGTTGCTATATATGTATGATAAGTCGGACATGGAAAATGTTAGAAATGATTTTATAGTTCAGATCCTAAAAGATTATTATAATGAAAAACTTGGAGAATGAACCTTTGCATCCCGGAGAAGAAATTAAGAAAATAATCAAAGAAAAGGATATTAAGCAAGTGGATCTTGCTTTACAGACCGGGATAAATAATAGTATGTTGAATGGTATATTAAAGTGTAAGAGATCCTTAACAGCTAAAACAGCTGTCACTATTTCAAGGGTTTTAGATATTGATCCGGTTGATTTAATGGATATACAAACAAGATACGATATTTATAAAGTAGAAAATAGTTGAATGATACCATCCCCGGCCGAGAATGGTCTCACTCCGGGAGCAGATCCGGAGCCGATCCATTCTTTAAAATAATTATTAGAGTTAATGTAAATTAGAATTAATAATGCCAGGGATTGATTTTGATTCTGAAATTATGTATCGCCGCACAGGTTCTAAATATTCGCT
>DAIMFE010000056.1:0-21708 GCA_036724805.1 Bacteroides sp. | reverse complement strand
GTGATCCAGACAGGATTCGAACCTGTGACCCACGCCTTAGAAGGGCGTTGCTCTATCCAGCTGAGCTACTAGACCATCCTTAATTGCGGTGCAAAGGTAGTTCTTTTTACTTAAATTCAAAATACTTTTCCGTTTTTTTTGCCGCAGAGTATAATATTCATCATCAAAGTCCTAAAGGAATCTTTGCTAAATACCAGATAACGAATAAGATAATCCAGGAGATGAGGATGTATAAAGAATATCTCCAGGTATATCTTACTAAAGTACCGTAAGTAGAACCTTCCGAGTATTGTTGCAAGTAAGTTAGAACCAATGGCATATATAAAAGAAAAGGGCTTATTCCGTTTGTTGCACTATCTCCTATTCTAAAAGCACATTGAGTAAAATCAGGTGATATGCCTAAATTATCAAACATAGGCACAAAGATGAAAGCCATAAAGGTCCATTTGGTTGTAGATGAAGTCATGATAAAGTTAATTGCGGCAACAAACAGAATAAATAACACTATTGAACCAACTTTACCTAAATCTACGAGAGACATCATGTTAGCCCCAAAGATTGCGATACATTTATTCAGTTGAGAATATTGAAGGCAGGCAAGCATCTGCGCGGCAAAGAAGGTTATCACCAAATATGTTCCCAAGAGATTCATTGGTTGCACCAAACCTTCCACAACATCGGTATCATGCCGGTATCTTCCGGAAATAAAGCCATAAACCATTCCCATAATGCCGAAGTAAAGAGAAAGGAGAAATAATATTCCAACCATAAAAGGAGATTGAACCAGGCCGCCGGTTATACCGCGCAACAATCCCCAGGAGGAAAAAGTTGCCCAGAGAACAACTGTCAGATAAACAGCTCCTACAACTAAGGCCCAAAGAAGGGCTCTTCGTTCTCTTTTGGAGAGTGACTTGAATCCTTCAAATTGAATAGTACCATCGTATTTTCCTAAAGAGGGTATAAGTTTCTTTATTGTTATATAGTAGATTATAGCAGCTATCAGGAAAGTGGAAGCAAACATAAAATAATAATTAGACAATGGCCCTACATTGTTTGCAATAATACCCGAAGAAATAATGGCTTCTTGCGTTGTACGTGATAATAACGGATCAAGTGCTCCGATTAAAAAGTTAGCGCTGTATCCACATGCAACCGAAACAAATGCAGTGATTATTCCCCCCACAGGATGCATTCCGGCCGAATGGAATAAAGTTGCTGCTATGGGTATAAGAATGATATAACCGGTATCTGCAATTATATTACTTAATATACCTGTAACTATAACGATAAGAATAATTGTCTTTTGGTTATGTAAACTTCTTGATCTGGCACGAATGCAAGCATTAATAAATCCCGAATGCTGTGCAACCCCTATACCAAACATTGTTATAATAACCATTCCCAGTGGTGCAAAACCGGTAAAGTTAGTTATTACGTTTTTAAGGAGCCAACGAATCCCTTCTGGGCTCAACAAATTTTGGACAACTATTAATTGGCCGGTTTGAGGATGTATAACATTTAACCCATAGACATCAACTATCCACGAGAGAAAAACAACTGCCACTGTGAGCATGAAAAACATAGTGGCCGGATGGAGCATACGCCATTTACTCTTCATCCGGCTCCAGATTGTCCAAATCTATAATACGTAATTCTAATGCTCTTACCACAAGACGAGTGGCATTCACTCCTACCCGCTCTCCTGTTTGGAACAGGCGGTTTATTAAATCATTTTGCCGCTTCTCCAAAGATTTCACACCAAAAGGCATTCCTTTAAGGTTAGCAATCATTTCTTTGGTATATCCCAGGGCTAAATGACGAAGAAAGCGTTCATCGTATTCATCAATATCATAACTGATAACAGCTTCCTGCCGTTTGGAATCGTTTTCAACGGATTTCTTAAATCTTTCTACTATCTTTTCGAGAATGGGATAATTGAAAACAAGTTTTTTCCCATCCATTACGGCTTGTACATCTGTTTTAGTTAACAACTCACCGGTCTTTAAGATAATTCCATCAGCTCCTGCATCTAAAACATCCACCCAAAGTTTCTCATTCAGTATTTCGCCGGTAAAGATTAATACTCTGACATCTTTATATTTTTTGCGAATATTACGGCATATCTCTACTCCAATGGTGGTTGAGCCTCCGAGGCCGAGATCAAGCAACACCATGTCGGGTATCTGTGTTTCAATCAGATCCCAAAAATCCTTCTCGGTCATGGCAGTTCCTATAACTTCTGCATTTGGAATTTCATGGCGAAATATTTCTTCGGTTCCTTTTAGTTCTAATTTTACATCTTCAACGATGATCACCTTAAATTTTTTGTCTTCCATTTTATAAGTCGTTTATTTTTTATCTTTTGGGTATTGTGAAGTAAACAGTGAATCCCACTCTATCCGAAGCAGGTTCGGCATTGATTCGGCATCCTCTTCTTCCTGCAAATTCATCATGATCGCGAATTATCTGTTTACAAATAAGGTATTCCGTTTCTTTTAATTCTCCGTTTTCACCAGTCATACGTGCCAAATCGGGATAGAATAAAGAATTCAATTCTTCGATGGTTTTGTTTCTCCGCGTATCTGTGAAAAGGAATTTCACAAAAGCATCTTCAAGTATTACACTTAAACGCAATTCACCATCTTCCGGGTAAGATAATGCCTCATTGATCAGATTCTCCATCAGGAAATATAATTGATTGATATCTCCTACCACAGCTTTATCTTTTAATTGGTTATCAATATTTAACGATACACTCGTTTTTTTACCTTTAACCTGCTTTTTCAAATATTTTATAGCATACGAAAGCAAATCATCTGTTTTTATCGCCGATCTTCTGAAAGTAACCTCCTCTAACTGGCGAGAAGCACAGGTACTTAATATTGTGAAAATTCCTTTGTAATAATCAATAAGTTCGCTAATGGTTTCAATCTGTTCTCTTTCCTTCTCATCAGAAATATTTTTGTCATCCAATTTACTGATTATCTGTTTTATCTTATTCGGATAATACACCGTTTCGTGTTTAATGGTAGATAAACAATTATCTAATACCATATTCTGAACATGAATCATACTGTCTTCCCACGAAGCCCTGTGGGTGTCTTCGTATGCTGATTCAATATCACGATAACGCATTGCCAGTGTAAGAACTGCATTGTAAACCACAATAGCTATATATCTTGATATCAATTCGAAGAGTAAACGATCGGTTTCTTTTTCGATGTCTTCCTGCCTTTCCAAATACAGAACACCAATACATTGATGCTTTTCAATGGTGTCGACTATTAATGGAAAAGCCTGACATTTGCCTTCTGAGATATAAGATTTTTTGTGGAAGCTTCTCCGAACGATTTCCGGAATATCGGCAAACTCCACATTAGAAGAAAATTCTAATCGATTTCTTGTTTCATTAAATATGGCTAAACCAAGAGTATTCAGTTCGAGCAATTCATTGATAGCCCCAAATGATCCGCTTACAATCTTCCGGGGAATTTCTTTTAAAGCGTTTTCTTCTCGTTGTAATGCTTCAACAGAATCTTCTGTACGTACAATAGAAGATGAGAAAACCTGCTGGTTGATTTCCAGTACTTGTTCCAGGTTCCACCGGTTTACCAATCGTTTTCTCATATAAAACACATAATAAGATATCAAATAGGCAATCAGCAATAATATACACAATATTATTGCCACCATTTTGTTACCGGAGGATCTTTCCAGATCTAAACAAAAAGCTTCGAGAGAGCGGTCTTCGTGTAAAAGTTTGTAGATAGCCGTAAATGCTTTATTATTATACGTATAAGCATCCCATCGTTTAAGAGACAATAGAGATATCGCAGCCTCATTCCGCATATCTTTTATCAATTGAAAATCCGAAAAATAAACCTGCTCCCACCAGATAAGCTCGGCAGGGGTTTCATTGTTTATCAATGACATGTATGCCAATTTTTCCGGTGCATATTGCTCGTAATGCTTATTGAAGCAACTCATTGTAGAGTCAATGTATATTAATGCCATTTCATACTCGCCTACGATGTTGCAATATTCAACAGTATCCACAAATAATGCTGCCTGATAGAGCAACCTATCGTATTCCATTTTTTTAGCCAGCGCTACCGAATCCAATACTGGTTCTTTAATTTGCTTTCCCTGTTTATGACAAGAAGAAAAACCAAGCATCATTATAATACCTAAAAACGCCATAAGACTTTTACGGATTCCTAATGGTAATCTGAAAAAGAAACGGCTACCTTTATCCAAGGAACTCTCTACACTAAACAAACATACATGAAAGAGTTTATTGGTTTTTTTATATTTCTCAATGATACCCTTGCAATTCATTAAGCCGAAACCGCTTCCTTTAAGTTTCTTTAAATCCTCTGCTTTGTCTTCGTCCTTCATCCCGATCATCCGGGAATCGTATATCTTTTCTTCCTTTATTAATGCAACATCCTCCGGCGATAGTCCTCTCCCATTATCTTCAACAGATATTTCCACGTATTCATCGGTGGTATGAGCATATACTTTTATTTCTCCTCCTTCCGGTGTATATTTACGAGCATTCTCTGTAAGGGTATTAATCATGAAGAGCGTCAATGCTTTATCAGCTTTTATCAGGGCTTCCGTTGGTTCAACCACAAAGGTTTGCTGCTTCATCTCGAATGTTTTTCTGCCTTTTTTAACCAAATCAAAAAGATCATTCAAAACAAAATTCTCGACATTCAGGCTCAGTGATCCCTGCTTCATTTTAATCCATAAAGCCAATATATCATTATATTCGTTTATGGTGGTAACAAGTTCATCTATATATTGATACTTTTCGTTTTTAATTTCCTTATTATGGATAAATCCTTTTTCTTTGAGCTTATATATTTCATTTAGAATCCTGTCTATATAAGGTACTATACCATTAATTATAGCCAGGCATGCTTTCTTTATAATGTTTTCACGCTTATTGCGGGCTATATGCTGATCGTAAATGTATTTTTCTTTTTCCAACCTTTCTCTTTCATCACCCAAAGAAATAAGGGTTGTTCCATTATCAATAGACCATGCAATGTATGGAGTTATTATATTAACAAGCGCCATATTATCTTTAGACAATTCCTGATCTAAAGTGATAATAAATCTTCCGAGTAATTCTTCCTTGTCAGGAATATATAAAGGAAAAGAGGTTTTTATTTTTGATTCATCTTCAGATATCTTATCATCATTCGCACTTCCTGTTAAATGAATAAATATATTGTTAGCTCTTAATAGTTTATTCATATCCGGTAGAATAGATGCACAAATGGCATCTACCATTTCCTCTTCTTCCTCTACATCTGTAGGGATGGAAGAAATAATTTTTTGGCAAATATCAAGCGTTAATTCAAGGCGCGAAGTATAAATCATATCACGCTTCTTTGCATGTCGATTGAAGATCCAGAAAAGTATAATAAGAATTAGTAAACCTAAAAGAACAAACATCAGAAGAAAATTCAATTGATTTGATTCTTCCTGTAAAAGAAGGAATCTACTCTCCAGTTCTTTATTCTGCCGGGTGATTTTAAGAATCTCGATATATATTTTTCGATTATATTCCGATTCGGCTTTCATCCCCAATCCCGCATAAGATACACTTAACTGTTCTCGGATACGTGATATCCATTCGGGTACTGTCTTTGCCGAAAACACTTCTTTAGAATACTCGTTTATTCCGGTAATCCATGTACTCTCTGTATAAACCGTATCTTTTTCTACATATAGTTGAAGCGCATCCGGTTTGTTATGGGCATCGGCATAAAACATTTGATAATGTGTATTAACACAATCTAAAGCTTTGGCCAATGAATCCAGCGCTTGCCGGTAGCGACCTCTTTCATTTAAATATCTGCCAATAGAAACATATGCACCTGCAATTTGGTAGATATCGTTATATTTTTGAAACTTATCTAAAGCAGTACGAGCCAATTCTAATGGAAGAAGAGAGTCTACAGGAAAGCCAAATTGCGAAAGAACATGTGATCGCCTGCGCATAAAGAAATTTAAATTGGCAGGTGCCACCATTAAGTTTGCAAGTCCCTGTAAACCATTTCCTTCGAAATATAAATAATCTCCTTTCGATGCAAGTCGCCAGGTCCTTACCAATTCATCAAATTCGGCTAATCTCCTTTCATCCGATTCGTTTTCACCAGTTAATGAAGCCGATCCTTTTATATAATGGTAATACATTAGCTGATTGGTATCATTTACCAATTCAATATCGGGTTTTATTTCGTTGATAGACGACAAAGCTTCGGGTACTTGTTGCAGATAATAATAATAAACTGCCGAAACTATAGAAAATTCTGTAAAAGCAAAGTTAATCCGTTTCCTTTCATGCGAATCAATAAAGAGACTACGATCTTCTTCGATACGCTTTATACGTTGAATGGCTTTATTTCTACAATCATAGAATTCTTTGTTCATTGCTGTACGTTGGTAAATTTTCATCAATCCAACATCCGCGATAAGCAATTCGAGTTCGTTTTGTGTATATTGATAAACTTCTTTGAAGAGTTGCTCGGCTCTATCGAAATTCATTTTCATAAAAGCATGGAAGCCCAGATTATTGCATGCCTCCGCTTTTCCATTTTTATAGATTGAAGATTCTTTGTACGCAGTCCATGCAGCATCAAAAGATTTTTCGAGATCTCTGTATCGATAATTATAAGCCGCCTTATTCAAAGAATCTACAAGTTGCACCTCTTTGGTTGGGGCAGTACCAACACAAGATATCAATGAAAATATTAGTATTAAAACGAGTATTGTGGATTTACCATTTATCATTTACCATTTACATTAATTCACTCTCCATTCATTTGTCCCTAACTAAAGATTGGGGAGTATAATGCTTTTCAGCAAAACAAAGATAAAACATTTCATTTATATTGCACCGTTTTTCTATTTTTATTGACTAAATAGTTTGGAGTGAAGTGATAAAAACATATATTTGCGCAACTTAGAAACTAATGTGCAACTTTTATGGAACAAACTTTTATTGCTTATATCGAAAATAGCATAAAGAATAATTGGGATTTAGATGCATTGACCGATTATAATGGTGCCACATTACAATACAAAGATGTTGCTCGGAAAATTGAAAAAATACATATAATTTTCGAAGAGAGCGGCGTTAAGAAGGGAGATAAAATAGCTCTTTGTGGTCGTAATAGTTCTCATTGGGGAGTAGCATTTCTGGCTAGTGTTACCTATGGAGCAGTAGCTGTTCCTATTCTGCACGAGTTTAAGGCAGATAATGTTCACAATATTGTTAATCATTCCGAGGCAAAATTACTTTTTGTTGGAGATGTTGTTTGGGAAAATCTTAACGAGAGTGCCATGCCATTACTTGAAGGTATACTTGCCGTGCAAGATTTTTCTCTTCTGGTTTCGCGAAGTAAAAAACTGGATTATGCAAGAGAACATCTTAACGAGCTTTTCGGGAAAAAATATCCTAAAAACTTCCGCAAAGAACATGTTAAATATCATGAGGAAGAAAAAGAAGAACTCGCAATCATCAATTATACTTCCGGCACTACAAGTTATTCTAAAGGGGTAATGTTACCTTATCGTTGTTTATGGTCTAATGTAACATTTGCCTATCAGGCATTAAATCTTAGGGCTGGCGATAAATTGATTTCCATGCTTCCAATGGCGCATATGTATGGTCTTTCGTTCGAGTTTTTATACGAATTTGCCAAAGGTTGCCACATATACTTCCTTACCCGTACCCCAAGTCCTAAAATTATTTCGCAGGCTTTTGCTCATGTTAAGCCCCATCTGGTAATAGCTGTTCCACTAATTATTGAAAAGATAATTAAGAAGAACGTACTTCCTAAACTGCAAACTCCAGCAATGAAAATATTATTAAAAGTTCCTATCATAAACGATAAGATTAAACAAGCTGTACGCGAACAGGTTGTTAATGCTTTTGGTGGTAATTTTTACGAAGTTGTTGTTGGGGGTGCTGCATTTAATCAGGATGTAGAGTACTTCCTCAAAATGATTGATTTCCCTTATACGGTTGGATACGGTATGACCGAAACTGGTCCGATTATCTGTTACGAAGATTGGAAAAGATTCAAATTGGGCTCATGCGGAAAAGCAACTCCTCGAATGGAAGTTAAGGTACTCTCTCCTGATCCGCAAAACATTGTGGGTGAAATAATTTGCCGGGGCGATAATGTTATGCTCGGATATTACAAAAATGAAGAAGGCACCAAAGAGGTGATGAGAGATGGTTGGCTCTATACCGGAGATTTGGGCATTATGGATGCTGCAGGAAATGTTACCATAAAGGGGCGTAGCAAGAATTTATTATTAGGCTCAAGCGGACAAAATATTTATCCGGAAGAAATCGAAGATAAATTAAACAATCTTCCATACGTTGCCGAAAGTATAATTGTGCAACAAAATGGCAAACTGGTTGGTTTGGTATATCCTGATTTCGATGATGCTTTCGCGCATGGCTTAAAAGCAGAAGATATTGACCGGGTTATGGAAGAAAACCGAATTACCTTGAATGGTATGCTTCCTGTGTATAGTCAACTTTCTAAAATGAAAGTTTACCCCGAAGAGTTTGAGAAAACACCTAAAAAGAGCATTAAACGGTTCTTATATCAGGAAGCTAAAGGATAAATTATTTGATTTATGATTAATGAATTATAATTTTTGAACTAACTTTACCGCGCAGAATAATTTAAATTCAAAATTTATAATTACTACATGACAAAAAGATTAGTATTAATGGCAGCTGTTTTGTTGACTGCCTTTTCTCTTAACGCACAAAATAAAAGTGCAGGAATCAATTTCTCATTGTGGAAAGGAATTAGTACTCAACCGGCTGATACAACACAGGTAACTTACCTCAATCTTGGTGTTTTAAGCATAATGAATAAACTACACGGCGTAAGTATAAATATCATTGCAAGCACCGTTAAGAATAATACTTATGGGGTTCAGGTTTCCGGCATTGCCAACCTCAGCGGAAACAACATGAAAGGTGTACAGATAGCCGGTATAACCAATCTTACCGGAAATAATATGGTTGGAATAGCAGCTTCCGGGCTGGTTAATATTGCCGGCGACCAAAGCAAAGGGATACTTATATCGGGACTGGGAAATATAACAGGAGATGAATCTAAAGGTATCCAGTTAAGCGGACTTCTCAATATGGCCGGCGATCAATTCTCGGGAATACACGTTTCCGGTCTTGCCAATGTTGTTGGAGGAGATCTTAAAGGAGTAGGTATTTCAGGGTTATCTAATGTTGCAGGCGATAACATGAATGGCATTCAAGTGGCAGGATTATTAAATGTAACCGGCGAAAATGCCGAAGGGATTCAAATTGCCGGATTGGTGAATGTTGCAGGTGGTAAATCTTCAGGTTTACAGTTATCTACGGCAAACCTGGCCAATGAATTAAAAGGCGTTCAAATAGGTCTTTATAATTTCTATCGAAAAAAATCAACCGGATTTCAGCTAGGTTTGGTAAATGCGAATCCTAATACACGTATTCAATTAATGTTGTTTGGCGGTAATGCCACTAAAATAAACATCGCTGCCCGAATTAAGAATCAACTTTATTATACTATCTTGGGAGCCGGTACACACTATCTGGATTTTAGTGATAAATTCTCTGCATCAGCTTTTTATAGGGCTGGTTTAGAATTACCTTTATACAAGAAGCTCTATATCAGTGGAGATCTGGGGTTTCAGCATATCGAATTATTTAATAATGAAAATGAAAATACCCCAGCCCGGTTATATGGATTGCAGGCCAGAGTTAATTTGGAATATAAACTATCAAAAAGACTTGGACTTTTTGTTACCGGAGGATACGGTGGCAGTAGGTATTATAATAAATCGAAAACTTATGATAAAGGTGTAATTGCAGAAGCGGGTATTATACTTCTATAATCCCCAAATGTCCATTAGGACATTTGGATTAGAAAGCCTTAAGTAAAATACACTTTATGAGTATTAATGTGTTGCAGAATACCTACTTTGAGGTATTGTGAAGAATTTACAGACCCGCTATCTTTGCAGTATCAGAAATTAATTAGTCATAATTTTATTACGTAACCATTTAGTAACTATTTCATAGAACTCCTGATGAAGTGATTTCATTGGGAGTTTGTAATATTTAGTCATCAATTGCTGAAAACAGAACACCTACCTTCTCCCTGCACAACACCTATATTCTCCCTGCACAATACTTACGTTGTACCGACAGGATACCTACGTTATACCGGTACCCTTTGAACGCATGAATTTAACACGTACAGGGCGGACACAAGGCTCGCCCCTACACCATGCGGTATTCTTACCCTTACCCCCATGGAATTTAACCCAAAATGTGCAACGCGCATTTTCTCAAATGCAACGTGCATTTTCAAATTACAACGTTGCTGTTGAGGCAAATGCAACGTGCTGTTGGAAAAATGCAACGTGCTGTTGGGAGAAATGCAAGTTGCTGTTGGATTAGAAGCCCTTGGGAAAATGAATAACTTTTGCTTCAAATACCTCTTATGGACATTTTTCCCTTCTACTATTTATGCTCTTTTATATCCTTTTATATATTTATTTTAATGTTAAATATCGAAAAGTAACCAAAAATAAAACATTTTGGTCTTTGTTGATAATTACTTGTTTTTATTTGCTTTGTTACTTTGCATATGAAGAAGCGACTAATAACAAACATTTTACTGGTAGTAATATAGGGCTGAGAATTTTAGAGATTCGGTAAGTAGCTTTATTAATCAAGACTGAGGCACCGGAACTCAATATTATGTTAAATGCAATATGTCTCTCAGGTATTATCAAATAACTATTTGAATTTAACAAGTACAATACATTGGAATAAGCCGCTTTTAAAAATAAAACAAGGAAAAATTAATAAGCATTTTTATATCTAACAAAAATATTGATCACTTTTAAATTCAAAAAACAATGAAAATCAAGACACTTATGTTTTCTATGCTAGCGTTAACCGCCTTAGTTGGGTGCAGCGAAGAAGACAATGACCTAAATGGATCGAATCCTGATGGAGTAGCGTATGTTTCAATTAACATTCAAACACAGGAAAAAACCCGTGCATCTTCAGAAGGATCTGCTGAAACGGATGAAAGCGCTATTAAATCGCTTTATTTAGTTACTTTTGACGATAACGGCAAGGTACTCCCTGTGCCAGGAACAACTAACTATTTTTCTAAATCCACAGCAGAAAAAGAACCTGATGCTTTCAGAGTATCAGCAAGTGCTGCTAAATTATTAGTGGTAGCAAATCCCGGAACGAAACTTCTTGAAGCTTTAAACAATCTTACTTCTATATCTTACTTTAGTACATTGAATGGTGTAATAACTGATGCACGTTTTACTGAAATTGCAGGAGATCAAGGTTTCACTATGATTAACGTTGGATTAGAACCTAAAAATCCACAACCTAATGATAAAATAAGCGATGCACTAATAGATATAAAAGAATTTATTCAGAAAGTAGATGATACTACTTCTGAAGAAGACGCTAAGCAGAATGCAGAGAAGAATAGAGTAAAGATTAAGATTGAGCGTTTAGCTTCAAAAGTAGCTTTTAAACTGAAAAATCCTGTTGAAACCAAAGGTGCTTTCTTTGAGTTCCAGAAATGGACAATTGATGTAGTTAATACGGAATTTTTTCCATTTGCAGAAAAAGCCATATTAACAGTAATTCATTCTGGGACTTCATATACGTATAATTTTTACACAAAAGACCCTAACTTCGGCGAAACACTTGGTGCAGGATTAGATAAGGCTTCCATCGATGCAGAATATAATCCGGTACTTCCAATCCCTTATACATGGATGAATGAAAAGGATGATAATGATGAATATACTAAAGTTTATGCCATTGAAAATACAATGGATGCTTCTAACCAACTATATGGTAACGCAACTCGTTTGATTGTTAAAGGTATATACTGTCCAAAGGGTTTTACAGAAAATGAAGACTGGTTTAGTATTGCCGGCACCAACTATAAAAATCTTGCAGATTTACAGGCTGCTTATAGCAACGCAGAACTTAGCTCAGGCCTGAAAACTGCATGCGATAATTTCTACGAAAAAATTAGTGACTACTTGGAGATTGATTTAGTTGGAGGATTTGCTGATCTTAAACAGGAAGATCATCTGAATAAGGTTGCTAATGGTGGAGAAGTTGTAAAAGATGATGCCGGTATCCGTTGGTATCAAAAAGGACTTTGCTATTACTACAATGAAATACGTCATGATAACGCTTCAAAAGAAAATATGAGTTTTGGTAAATATGGTATTGTTCGCAATAATTGGTACTCATTGACTCTTGCTAATGTTAATGGTCCTGGCACACCTTGGTATCCTGACCCAACGCCTACAGATCCAATTGACGAAGAAACCGGCTATCTTGGTGTTGAAATTATAGTATCACCATGGATCTTCTGGGATAACGAAATTGATTTTTAAGTTAACAAATCAATTTTATATCTGAATTTAGGCCGGAAGGGGGTGGTACTTGCGCCCGCCCCTCCGGCTTTTAACTTTCAACTCACCTTTACTACCTACACAACACATAACCTACCAAACAATTAAATCGCTTATGATATATAAATACTTCGTCAGACTGCTCTCTGTAATGCTGTTTTCAGCTCTATTGTCGTCTTGCATAGAAGAGAACACGAGCGATTGCGGCATATACCTTGAGTTTATATACAACTACAATATGGAATATAGCAACTCATTCGATCCTCAAGTTCCAACAGTTGACGTATTCTTTTTCGATGCTCAAAATAGATATCTTTTTAAACATCACTCAACACGGGAAGATTTGAAAGGCAACCAGTTATATCTGGATGATAAGATTACTATTGGACAATACAAAGTATTTACTGTGGGCGGACTGAATGACAGTTTCGAAGTTACGGATAAAAACGGGAATGCACTAAAACCCGGAGAAACACTGCTTAATGAAATCCAAGTATCATTAATCCGGTATTTTCCTGTTGTTTCGGAAGATTTCTCAAACTTATGGGTTGGCGAACCTATAACTTTAAATGCTACAGGCGGTAGACCTGTATGGCGCATAGAATTGATAAAATATACTAACCGCTTTAGCGTGGAGCTTGCCTCTGCACAGGGCGAACCAAGTGGTTCAACCGGAGATGAACCTATTTACACTTTCGAGATAGAAACTCCCGAAGGAGCTGTTTATGACACAGATCATTTTCCACTGTTTACAGAAACGGTTACTTACACCCCTTATTTACTTCAGAATGGTAATAATAGCATACTTTCTGTTGGTGAAATAAAGACAGTAAGACTTTTCGACAATGACAATTACAATTTTGTAGTCAGGAATGTTAATACCCAAAAAATTTTATGGGAATACAACTTGATTGAGCTACTTGCAAATACGAAGCCTGCTTACCATCCTGATGGAAGCATACTATCGATGCAGGAATATTTAGATCGCCAAAGCGAATGGCACATTGTGGTACTCTATGATGTACCGGATGATGGATCGGATGAATATCTGGCTGTTGGCGTACAAATAAATAATTGGATAATATGGTTTAATGATATAGGCGTATGAATAAACTTTTCTACCTTTCAATGATGTCAGCACTGATACTGGTCTCTTGTACCGATGAACAAGAAGTTAACCCATCAATAACACTCGGAACACTTACTGTAGAGGTAGTGACAAATGGGGCAATGAAAGATGACTATTTGCAGACTGCCCGTTTTATTGTATTCGATAAAGCCTCCTCTTCACCAAAGATTGACATCAATCAGGTGATACAATTCAAGGATCAGGAGAAAGATGCTAAGAAATTCCGCACCCAACTTGAAGTGAGTTGCGGCAAGGATAAAATGATGGTGGTTATCATCAACGAGCCGCAGGAAATGACTTCTCAACTTGAAAATATAAGTACACTAGCCGAATTAGGAGATTTAGATTTTCAAATGGCGGATGTATTCAATAGAAACCATACCACATTAAAAGATAGTGGTCTGCTCATGACCGGTACTGTACGGGGTATATCTGTTAAGCCGGAAAATACGGAGGCCAATCCTGCCCAGGCCTCCGTAACTGTATACCGTTCGGTGGCACGGGTTGAATTGTGGCTAAAAGCCGATTCGGGTGTCGATGCTTTTGTTGATGGGTCAACCAGCGTTACCCTTTCAAAGACCTATGGTGAGGGTTTCCTGATGCGACCGGAACCTTATTATAACTTTGGAAAATTACAGACTGTTATTCCCAATAAAACTGTAAACTGGACATTTACCGGAAGTACTCCGCAGGAAATTAATATCAATGCTCAACTAATCTGCTCATTTTATACACCGGAAAGAACATGCACGGCTCCAAATGACTCGGATAAACTCGTTTTAGATATTGAACAAGTAAGTGCAGATGGGAAAAGACGCGACACACAAGCTACACTTTCCGGCTTTTCTACAGGTGGGGGTATTCAGCAGACGATTACCCGGATTGAACGAAACAATGTATACAGGATTACTGGTAGGTTGAAAAATAACAATATTGAATTTGAACATAACATACTACCCTGGGAAGAGCTGGAAGAATCCGCTATAATTGATCCACAGTATTTTTTACGGGTTAATAAGGACTTGATTAATCTGCCCGATGCCATACAAAAACCTGTCAGTATTGTAGCAAAAACCAATTATGATCGAACAGACAGAGGGTACGACCCTGGTATTGTAATAGGTAAAACTTATTATTACAATAGTTCTGATATAGAAGAAAAAGATGGAAATTTATTTGGGTGGTTGGATGTAAAACCTCTCAATACAGCCGGAAGTCTTACTTGTGAAGTTGAATTCAAGGCTATCGAGGACCTTAGCACAACCCCCAGAGGGTGCTATGCTAAGGTAGAGATAAAAGCGGGGAATGCAGTAAAAAGGGTGAAGATAAATCGCTAATACACTGAAATTATGAAACACTTAACACAATATTACATACGACTTTTGGCTCTGTGCCTTTCATTGATCACCATTACAGGTTGTATACGCGAAGGAGCATATACACCAGACATTGCGGGTTTCAAAGATAAAATCACATTGGAAATGATTATTTCCGGTTTTCAAGAACCCATTACCAGATCTATTGAGGATGGAAAAGGTGAAGCAATGGTTGAAAATCTGGATTTGCTTGTTTTCGATAATTTTCTTCTATACCAAAAGATAAAGGTTACAGAATTTACACAACAACATTCGGAATCGGAATACAAAGTTCAGTACAAAATCAAAAGTTCTGAGATACCGGAGTCGTGTCTGATTGTGGCCGTAGCCAATGCCAGAGATAAGGTAGATCTATTGACTATTAATATGGAAAAGAAAGATGTACTTGCTTCACTTAAACACTCAACACAAGCAGACGAAAAGGGCACTTATAAATGGAATACGGAAAAGGATAAATATATACCTATACCCATGTACGGCGAACAGAATGTTTCAGGGCTCTTGCCTGGAAGTCGGGTATCTTTTCCATTGACACGGATGTTGGCACGAATTGATGTTCAAAACGAAGTTAATGCCGACATTTTCCAACTCAATAATATATATGTGGTTAATTATGTTACTGAAGGATATATTGCACCACCATGGAATAAAGAGAATGGAATATTGTTGCAAGAAAGTGACGATGATTATCCTTATTTAAAAAATCTCAATCCGTTTATACCTGCAAGTGCAGCAAAACCAGATGTTATTATGGATTACGAATATATCCAGGAGAAAGATAAAACGGGGACAATGATGGCGGGTGAAATTTATACTTATGAAGCAGTGAAAGCCACAGTCGATGGAGATGAAAATGCTGTTTGTTTAATTCTTTATGGTAACTATCGTGGTGAAGATTATTATTACCGCATTGATTTTACTAAGGAACGTACAGACCCTGATTCATCAGTTGAATCTGTTCAATATATGCCATTATACCGCAATCATAAATACATTGTAAAGGTTATTTCCGCAGAGGGAATAGGCTATAAAACAATGAAAGAGGCCATTGCCTCTACTACGGTATTGTCTAACCTGAAAACAACACTTCAAGTAGTAGATCTTGCAAATATTAAAGAAATTATATACAATGGACAAAATTTTATGGGTGTGGAAAGTCGTTCTACAGAGATGGTTTGGGCCTATAAAAGAAAGATACATCACCGGGTTAGTTCTAATTATCATGGTTCATGGGTTGCATCGGTTATTGATCCTACCGGTGAAGGTTCATGGCTAAAGCTGATAGACAACAATCAACCTCAGGTCACAATCTCCGGTATCGATATTAATGAAAAAGGATTTAATTTTTCCGTAGATGCTCTCGCGGTATACCCTGCTGCTTCAAATAGCGCCCGAATAGCCTTTACTGCCGGCAGGTTACGAGATACAGTAACCGTATATAGAGTACCTATCGTGAAAATGTTTGCACGCAGTAATGTCATGATGGTAGGAAGTGATAAACTTGCATTTGCTGTAACAGCAGAAGATAATTTAGCTATGCCTGCCCATTCACAGGGGATATTTTTCAAGTGGGGCTCGCTTATAGGCTTATCACCTTCATCGGCTCAACCTGCCAACGAGAGCGAAGAGGTAGTTTACGATCCAAAATATCATGTGCTCTACAATCCGACAGGACAAAGTGGATGGGGCACCGGGCTCGCCGGATGGGACAAAATACCATACGGTTATTCCTGGTATGGATTTAATGTTCCGTTGCAAACAGTTGATGATGCAGATATGTTTCGGGAGTTTAATAATAATACGGGGTTTGACCAATCTACAGGGGTAGGTGATATTTGTCGTTATATCTCTTCGAAAGGCTGGGTAGAAGGTAAATGGCGGATGCCAACTTACAGCGAAATTATGATGTTGGAACAAGAGACAAGCATCAACAAACGAGAAGGATCTTTTGTTGATATAACAGAGCAGGTAACTGATGCGGACAAATATGGAACTTTTAATCCGAAAAGCGGTTTCTTTCTTGGTTATGAGGTAAATAGTACCACATCCAATACAACTACTCCACCGGAAATGACTTCTTATTGGCCGGCTTCAGGGCATCGATATCCCAATGGAGATGGAAGAGTAGTGCATACTGGGGCTTATGGATATTACTGGACAGGAACTCCGTATACTCCTTATACAGTTAATTATCCGTTTCTGAGTAATGGAGCATTAGAATTTAATGATGCAGATCGCTCTTATGCATTTCCAATACGCTGCATCAAAGATTATTAATTTCGACAAACCAAAATATAAGAGTCAAATGGACTTTTAAAACGCCAAATTTATGAACAGTATTTATTTTATCATAAAGAAAATCGCAGTTGTTTTCGTTGTTTTATTTGTTTCGGCAGTAGTTCAACGTGCTGTTGCTCAGGAGAGCTTTCCTTTTTTTCGATCTTTCTTAGACGGAAACATTGATGGTATCAGGAAAATGGAAGCGGGGGAAGGAGATCTCGAAAGGAAAAATTCTATGGAATTAACTGATGATGGGTTGCAGTTGACTTCGTTAAGGAGTCAGGTAGGTTCTTTTTACCTTCCAAAGCACACGTTTACTACCGAAGATGGCATGTTGATCGAATTTGAATACATGATGTACGGTTCTACCGACCTGACCGATGGTATTTGCATGTTTTTGGTGGATGCCAGCCCCCAATATACCGGAGATAACTTAAAATTCGGTGCTGAAGGGGCTGGATTCGGTTATACCCACAACTGGAGCATTGATCTGTATAAAGGCCGAAGACGCGCGGGCATAAAAGGAGCATACCTTGGAATTTCACTCGACCAGGGGAACTTCAAAAGTATCCGTTTCCAAGGAGAAGAGCTGAGAGACGGGATTCCTTACAAGTCTGTAGGATCGGAACCTGCCCGAGATATTATAGGAAAGAAACCAGAAGCACATGACCTCAGAAGTAATGTTTCAATTCGTGGAGCTGCCGGGCGCGGCATCAAAGATATCGTAGTACAAGGCTCTAACATAAATGGAACAAGTTTCAATGAGAAATACACAATGCAGGAAGGTTATTGGGGGTATCCCACATTGATTACCCGACACACGGGAGGAAATAGCGATCCGAATGCCCTGAGAAACGAAGCTGGTTATAAGTTGGAAACTTCGAACGGGACATACGTTCAGGAAACTACCCATAAGATACCCACACCTTTCAATATTGCGGGGGGAGGTACTTTTACAGACCCAAGCCAACCGGAATACCGCAAGGTAATTATTGCATTGGATGTAAATTCGAATGAAGTAGAGGGCGGTTTTAAGATCACGGTTACCATACAGCATGGAGAAGCCAAAACGGTGGTTATCGATAGATTTACCTACCCTAACAAGTTGCTGTATCAGGCAAGCGGATTACCGCTTTTCATTGCAAATAATTATCCACAGCCGGATGTTGATCCAACATTGGTTGAACTTAACGTGGCCCGGCCGGAAAAACTGGTTATCGGATTCGGGGCTTCTACAGGTACAGATACCGACTATGCTAATGTTATTAAGAATCTACGTATTACCCCCTTGTATGGAGCCAATACAGTGAATGACGACATTCACGACCATCGCCGGGGGCCGGTTACTGTACATCCTCTTGACAACGATATAGGATACAATAAAGACGAGGCGGGTTCGGTGATTGGGGATAAAGATTTTCTCGACCCATATTCTTTCCGATTCTGGCCGGATGAAAAAGAACCTCTTCTAAACAACGAAGGAAAAGCAGTGTTTGAATATGAAGACATCGGAAAGGGAAAATGGGTGTACACCCCATCGAATCGACAAGTTTTGTTCTTTCCCCAAAAAGGATTCACAGGACAGACTGAGATCTTCTACGATATAAAAGGACAGTATGCTCCTTTCAACGATGAGAAATTCCGCTCTTCGCTGGCAGCAATTTCGGTGATCATTGAAGACAATCAGCCAACTAAGTAATTATTTTAGCTAAGTGCGTATCTTTACTTTATGGGGATCACAGGGGCTTCGCCTTATAGGCTACATAGCCTCTGTGTTCAACAATGTTTATTTTACATCCATGGTATCCTGTATATTTGGTGTACGCGAGGTGTAAGGTGTTGATAGCCATTCTTTCTTTACCATTGGCTTAGGAGAAAACATTTGGCATACCGGACCATTTCCATGTCCTATGTGAGCATCATTACCATATCTGATGGCATTTTTAATAAATTCCCGTGATTCCCAAACAGCATCCTGCAATTTATAACCTAATGCGAGATGGGTTGCTATTGCAGAAGAGAAAGTACACGAAACCCCATGACTATTATTTGTTTCAATCATATCGCTCTCGAAAACCCATTCTTGATTTGCCGGAGTATGCAATACATCATATAGTTTAGTCTCATACCTATCACTGCTTTTTATCAATATACTTATTCTGTTCTCCTTCGCAAATGATTCGGCAGCCTTCCTCATATCTTCAACCCTATTTATTTGCATTTTACAAAACAATTCGGCTTCCTGACAATTTACAACAATAAGATTTATGAATGGGAATAATTCCTTATTTATTATTTTTATGTTCTCTTTCAGCATAAATCTAAAGCCGACCGGGTTTAGCATTACGGGATCGTATACAACAAATCGAGGATGATATTTCCGTAAACAATCTCCAACTGTCCGAATTGTTTGAATGTCATTTAGAAGCCCCAACTTTACGCTATCCGGTTGTATATCTTCCATAACCGTTTCAATTTGTGCCTTGATTGTTTCTTGAGGAATGGGTAATAATGATTTTAATCCTGTTGTATTTCCTACGGTAATAGCGGTAATAGCAGATGCTGCATATCCACCCAAGGCCGAAATCGTTTTTATATCAGCCTGAGCACCATTTCCACCAATGCAGTCGGAACCGGCAATTGTAAAAATAATGGGATATTTTTTCATTTTACCAGAATTTTAACTCATAGTATTAGACAGTTTTATAAATCAAATAAAATCATTCTATAAGCGTTCGTTTAATTTTTAGCTAATGTAATTCATTTTACTATAATTACAAAAAATATTCGTTCTTTGTTTGTTGGGATTTAAATCAGCTATTAATAAAGCTCATTTTCTCATGATTTTATTATGCTTGAATACTCATTTTATTTTACCAATATAACAATTCCTAATGCTGGAATGTTTAAATTTACCTCTTCACCAACCCAATCTTTGCATTGAGCCTGAAATAAAGAATTCCATTTTCTTTTTCCAGTGTTCCATAATGATCTTTTTGTACGTTTCCCTGTTCAAAACGAGTATTATTATATAAGAAATCATTAAATAGATTACTTTCTGCAACCGAATAATAAAGTATTTCTCCTTTTCCATTCACCAGAATAAGGCCTTGTATAGCTGTTGAATTTCCGGTATATACTTTAGCCGGACGCATACCCGTGGTAGCAGCACAAATAAACTGTTTCAGTTTGTATTCGTAATAAAGATGCTTATTAATAAGTTCGTCTTTTATTTTTAACGGATTCAATACTTTTATGGCTTCCACTAAATCGGTTACCCGTGTTAATCCATCTAACTGCATAATGCGAAGCATTTCTGCCAATAAACGGGGAAAATGAAGATCGATCATACAAAGATTACTTCTGAAAACTTTATCGGCTACATCTGCATATTTTAAAATCCCGCCCAAACTCTCTATTAGCAACATTCTTTCCAGAACAGGATTTTGTCCTTCAACAGCATTTACCTTACTTATCATCGGATTAGCAAATTTCATTCCCGCTACTTCATATTTAATGTTTGCAGCTCTTCCTCCATCCAGTAAAGGATACATTCGAGATAAACGAGACCGGATGATAATACCTGTTGGCATTTCTATTCCCCGAAAATATATATTGAGGTTAATACGCTCAACTGTTTTAGTATCCAGATTATATATATCAAGTTCATCTAGAAGTTCTTCAACTCCTTCGGGAGACTCCACTGTATCTTCGGAACTACTTTTTATTGCCGCAAGAATCAAATTTGCCGCTTTACCAAATCTTTCACGAGGAATAATAATAGGATTGCTTTGATTGCCAATATGAATATCTGTTCCAACTATGCGGTATAAACGGCTTTCATTAAGCTCCTCCCGCTCAATCGCAGTTATTGTACGCTTGTCCTTTTCATTAACTTCTGCTGAAACTGTTCCTGTATTTATTGATCCGTTTTCTAATAAACGAAAGAAAACATACAGATCATTCCACTCTCTTTTGGTTGCTTCGAAGGCCATATTTTAGTTTTTAGGTTTTTGGACTTTTTGATTTTTTAAAACAATGCCGTTTAGTTAAGGATTCTTGCCACCCGAAACTGCACTTCCAAGAAGAAGAGTACCGCTTTTCCCGTGATCTTCTCCATTACTTATTATCGGGAACAAGCCTTCTTAACTAAATAACATTGGTTTTTAAGATTCGATGCCGATAGTTTTTTTAAAGCCTAAAAGCTCAAAAACTTAAAAACGAAGGCAAAGGTAGGTAAATAAAATGTTTAATAATTATAAAAAATAAACATCGCATCCAATAATTTTGTGTGAAAATATAAGATTAATATCTTTGTGTGCGATAACGGTACTAAAAAACACTTATTATATTATGAAACACCCATGAAATAAATTTCGTCCACGAGTATGAAAATTGGTAGGTTTC
>DAIMFE010000055.1:0-21806 GCA_036724805.1 Bacteroides sp. | reverse complement strand
AGCGCTAGCTGTATCACTTCTTATTAGCTTACTCAGAACATTTCTAGGTGACAGAAATATGTTCCGCAATATAACAGGTAAGAAAAAAAGCTCCAACTTTATTTCAGAAGAACTATATAAATTACATGAGTTAAGGAAACGGGGAATACTTACCGAAGAGGAATATCAGAAACAAAAAAACAAATTACTTGAATAAGTTTTTAAATATCTTTAAATACTTATGAACTCAAAAACTTAAATATCATGGACTTTTTCAAAAAACTAAGAGCCGAATTTATTGATATTATCGAGTATCCCAATTATATTCAGGATACCATAGTACATCGTTTTGAACGTCATGGCAATGAAATAAAAAATAATGCCAAACTTATTGTACGCGAGGGTCAAACAGCGGTCTTTATTAATGAAGGACAGTTGGCCGATGTCTTCACCCCTGGAACCTATACGTTGAGTACTGAAAACCTTCCGATTTTAAGTACATTAAAAGGTTGGAAATATGGTTTCAACAGCCCGTTTAAGGCAGAGGTTTATTTTGTTAGTACAAAAAACTTCCTTGATCAAAAATGGGGAACAAAGAATCCGATGATACTCAATGATAGCCGTTTTGGTATGGTTGAGGTAAGGGCATTTGGAGTTTATACTTTTAAAGTTACTGATGCCGGAACTTTCATAAAAGAGATTGTAGGCTCACAACAAACATTTACCACAGAAGATATTTGCAATCAGCTAAAAAGCATTATCGTTACACGATTTACTGATGCGGTTGGCGAATCTAATTTGCCGATTGAAGCGTACGCGTCTAATTTGAATGAACTTTCGGAAGCTATCTTCGGCTATATGAAAGATGATTTCTCGGCTTACGGTATGGACATCACTAAATTCTTGATAGAGAATATTTCTATGCCGGATGAAATAAAAAAAGAAATATTTGAATTGAGCCGGTTGAATGTGGTTGATTTAGATAAACTAACAAAAATGAAAGCCGCAAAGGCCATGGAAGCCTCTGCCAGTAATCCTTCAGGTACTTCGGGTATGGGATTGGGACTAGGAGCCGGAATGGCAATGGCACAGCAAATGATGCAGTCAATAAATACCAATACTTCTTCCACACAACCCACCCCTACAAACACCAATGACGCGCCACCACCCATACCCACAGAAACAACTTACTATGTGGCGATTGGTGGTAAGCAAAACGGACCCTACAAGATGCAGATGTTAGAAAAATTTGTAGAGGAAAATGTGCTTACTAAAGAAACATTAGTGTGGAAGAAAGGACTTACCGATTGGGTAGCCGCAGGCAGCCTGAATGAGCTCCAATCGCTGTGGACAATAATGCCACCACCACTTAAATAAATTTCAATTATCAATTGATCATGAAAGAGCCGGTATTGGTTGACTCGTACAGGTGTAGTAATTGCGGGGCTTATGCACAATATAAGCCTGGAACTACCCGCTTGCATTGTAAATATTGTGGTAGTGAAACACCGCTGGATGCTGAAATAGTATCTGACATCGAAGAACTGGATTTTGAAACCTATCGTTTTGAAGAAGAATGTTTCGATCAGGAATCTACAAAAGTCATTGAATGTCACCATTGCAATGCTCAATCTACTTTTGAGGAGAAACAGAAATCGATGACGTGCCCTTATTGCGGCACAGCTATTCTGGAAGCGGATATTTTTTATGAGCGTTTAATCAAACCTTCGTATATTCAGCCTTTTAGCATAGCAGAGGCTGATGTACAATCAAGAATGGGCAAGTGGATAAAGAAACTATGGTTTGCACCCAATAAACTTAAAAAGCAGGCGGCTTACTCTAATGTTTTAAAAGGGGTATTTATTCCTTATTGGACCTATGACGCGGATACTACTACTGATTATCGAGGTGAACGCGGTGATACTTATACAGTTACAGTAGGTAGTGGCAAAAACAGAAGAACAGAAACCCGTACAAGATGGCGTTCGGTTAGTGGAGTAGTATCACGCTTCTTTGATGATGTAATGATACCCGCATCAAAGCTAATACCTGCAAAAGTATTGGGAAAACTGGCAAACTGGGATAAAAACAGTTACATAAAATTCGACAATCGTTATTTGGCGGGAATGCTTACTGAAAAGTATTCTCTCCCTTTTACCGATGGTTTTAAGCAAGCAAAGACTATTATGGATTCCAGTATTCAACACGATATCAGACAGGATATTGGAGGGGATCATCAGAGAATATCATCTTACAAGATTAATTTTCAGAACGTTAAGTTCAAACTAGTATTACTGCCTCTGTTTATTTCTTCTTACTCTTTCAACAATAAACTATATCATTTCTATGTAAACGGATGTACAGGAGAAATAAGTGGTGACAGGCCGTACAGTACCTGGAAGATTTTCTTTGCTGTTATTTTTGGATTAATTGTTCTTGCTGTAGTAATTTATTGGTTTGTGACATTGCAGTAGTCTAAAAATAAAAAAGGTTTATC
The DNA here is from genome assembly GCA_036724805.1 of Bacteroides sp. Taxonomy (GTDB): domain Bacteria; phylum Bacteroidota; class Bacteroidia; order Bacteroidales; family Bacteroidaceae; genus Bacteroides. The sequence goes on along the minus strand of DAIMFE010000055.1, from coordinate 19,330 downwards.
GCATTAACTCCCCGAAAAAAGCATCCCTGTAAAAGTTGCTTATCCCTATTTCGTACCCCCCAATAAACACATCATTATTACTAAAAGAATCCACCCGATCTTTATTGATTATATAAGAACGGCTGGCTCGCAAAAACTTACTCGCAGGTAATAATTCGTGGATAGTTTTTAGATTCATGTGGGTTATTAGCCGTTGATTATCCATTTGTAGTATTACATAATCTTTTAATCCCTCAATAAACAGAATCTCTTTAAAAGTAACTTTGAAAAACCGGCGATCAGATTTAATAAATATAAAATCATTATCAACCTGCTCTATATTTGTACTTCTTTTTTCCTCGGAAAGCAGCATGGCATGATAATTAATTGCCTTCTCAACAGCTTTCTCAAACCGTTTGGGTTTAATGGGTTTAACAAGATAATCAACTGCGTCAACCTCATAACTATCTACTGCAAACTCTGAAAATGCTGTGGTAAATATAACCAAAGTGGTTTTAGGAATGCTTTTGGCAAACTCAATTCCATTAATACCCGGCATCTGAATATCCAGAAAAATTAAATCAACAGAATGATCTTGCATAAATTCCGCAGCAACTTCGGCATTTTCAAAACTTCCTGATAATTCTAAAGCCGCAATATTGCTTACCAATCTTTCTATTCCTATACGGGCGATGGGTTCATCATCTACAATAATACATTTCATAGGCATATCTCCATTGTTACGGTAAACATCTCTTTCTCATCCAGCAGGTTAAGACGGTAATTTCTTTCAAATAATAGCTCTAACCGTTTTTTTATATTTACTAAACCAATTCCCCCTTTTTTTGTTTGTATTAACCGGGCTTTGGGATTCTTACATACAAAATACAATTTATTTCCTGCAATCCGGAATTGAATATCTACAAACGAATCATTTTCCGGATTATGCTTTACTGCATTTTCCACAAAAGGAATAAATAACAGCGGCGGTACTCCCCTCTCCATATTCCCTTCTGTATTTATGGTGAAATTAAAACGGTCTCTACGCATCTTTTCCAATTCCAGATAATCACGGATAAAATCAATATCATCTTTTAATTTAATCGTTTCTTTAGAGCCCTCTTCCACCTGATACCGTAAAAGATCTTCTAATTTGGATAGTATATAAGATGACTTTTCGGCATTCTCTCTGGCCATGATATTCGCATTATTCAACATATTAAACAAGAAATGTGGGTTAATCTGATTTTGCAAATTTGCTAATTCTATTTCCATTGTAGCACTTTGCAGTTCGTTTATTTTCCGCATATTACCAAGGCGGTATTTAAAAAGCTGAATGGTAGTAAGGCCGATAATAAAAACCACAAAAGCAACCATAGAGGCAATTGGTTCAAGAATCTGTGATTTGTTTTCCGGACTATCTAACGAGTACAAGTTTTGTATCAATCCCATTGAAAAAACAGCAAAGAGTATAACCACAGGAAGCGCCAGCATATAATACAATGTTTTGCCTTTCAACAATAATCGTGGAACCAGTACCAACATATTCGCATAAATAACCATATTTATCTGTAGATAATAAGTAATCCAGGCAGCAAACCTATCGGAAAGAAATTGATCAGGTTCATCCCAAAAGATATTGATGGTGATGAGTAAAACAACCAACTGCACTACAAGATGCTTATTAACCTTATCTATCATATATTTAAGTGTATTTTTACGGATTCAACACGCTTAAAAATTTTAGCGTCACTGCCATAAAGTACTTCTAATTGTTGCTGTTCTTTCGTTAAATCGCAATTAGTAAACTCGGCACCAGAAACATTACAGTCAAATTTTAAGTAATGATTAGCAGCTTCAAATCTTATCGTTATGTCAGTGGGCAGTTGTTTCATTACTTCCTGAATAATCGGAATAAAGAGGAAAGGTGGGATAAAGAAATTGGTTTTTCCCGTTACATGAATAGTATAGGTAAATTCTTTTTCAGGTTTAAGTTGCTCCAATAATAAGTAATGATCTATAAACTCAATATCGGATTCTAATAGTACTTTTTCCCGCTTACAATCGTAAAGTTCATATCTTAAAACATCGCTTAATGTAAAAAGTATGTCTGATGCTTCCTTCGAATCGATTTTTACCTTTTCCGAAGCATAATTTAATATATTGAATAAGGATTTAGGGTTAATCTGATTCTTTATTTTCTCAACATTCGTCTTCAAATGCTTGTTTGTTAAATCAATAATCTTTTCGTTGTCTTTCATCCATTGTCTTAATAAAACAGATACCGAACTACTGGCGATGCTAATAGAATATACTGTTGTATTAGAAATCCAGTCAAGAACAGTAACCCCTGTAAAGCGCCGCACCACACACACTTCAAGCAGAATATGATATTCAATAATACTCTTAACTATCAAATAAAGGCTGACGCCAATGGTGAGAATAAATCCATACTGAATGTATTTATTCTTTAACAGGAAGCGTGGAACGAATGAATATAAATTAAAATAAGCAAATGAGATAATAACCAATGCATTGCCTACAATAAACCCATATACCTTAATACCCAAAGGCTGCATGTAATCTCCAAATACAGCCAATGATTGCCCAATAGAAATTAAAGCAAATGCAAAGATAAAAAGCAGATACCTCCCTATCCTGAACCGTGGTTCAATAAGGAAACTATAAATTAAATTTGTTTGTTTAATCGCAGGCATACAGTGACCAAATATACAAATTAAAACTCAATTCTATAGCTAATATTAAACATAGAAGTAGCGTTCATGTAAGGTTCAATCTTTTGCGTTTTTATATTATATCGGTGGCCTTTATAGTCTTTTTCGCCGGTTGCATTTATACTTTTTGCGGCAAACTCGTGCGCTACACGCTTTCTGTTCATCCGGTAACTTATCGAGAAATCACCTATGAACATGGGCGGAAACTGATTGGAAAAAGCTTTGGTTTCATCGTATTGCACTTCTTTATCAGGATGAGCCAGCGTTGCAGTTTCGTCAACCGGGGTATATCGTTGTCCGCCCATTACACTTGCTTTTAGATTAACACTCAGCATATCTCGCCCCAGCATCCATTCCTTACCAATTAATCCGTTAACTATAAAATTCCGGTTATAGCGAGTATTGTACCAGTTACCATCTCCGCCCCGGTATTTCGATTCGAATACCGATCCGGTAACCATGTAATAAATTCCCCGGGTAAGGTATTTCTCAAAAGTCAGGTCGATTCCATAATTCCGCCCTTTACCTTTACTTACAAGGGTTTGGGTGATATAGAAATCTTTGCGATTCAGTATGGAGTAAGATCCATCGGCTGTTACCGGAACCTCATACAAGGATTGATAATAGGGTTCGATCTTGAGGTTCATATCATCAGAAATTCGATAGGTATAGGATAGCATAAAATGACGACTCTTGGTAAAATCGAGATTACGGTTAGATTGATTTCCATTATTGTCTTTCACAAAATACACATCCGGCTTTTCCATTCGGCTGTGCAATCCGTATCCAATAGCAAAAGAGTTTCTGGAGGAAGCCTGCCATTTCAATCCTACACGTGGTTCTATGGTAGTATTTTTATTAAGGGCAAAATGCTGTGTGGTTATTCCTGCTGTTAATATAAAACGTTGACCTAAATTGATCCTTGAGCTTGAATAGGCTGAAATAAGCGTGGTACCACCTTCGGAACCGGTATAATTTTCTAATGGATTTCCAAATAGAGGGGTAAAATCCAAACTCATATCATAGCTGATATTAGTAAAAGTAACACCTGTTTTATTGGTATGACGCGAACCAAACTTATGATTAACAGCAGAAGTAAAAACAAGATTTGTTGTATTGGCAATCATATCAGTTCGTGGACTCCGTTTCTCATCCGGATCGCAAAATTCTTCATCAATATGGCTATCCAGGTGAGTTACTGCCAGCGTGGTGTGTAATGAAGTTTTCTTATTACCGAAAAGATATCTGTGTGATAAACCTGCCGCACCCGATTTCTGCTTTGCTCCGGTTAAGATACCATCATCCAAGTATTTCCAATCAGCAGGATCGTCCAGAATGGGATCAACTTTGTCTATCAATCCAATACCCCAAAGTGAAAAGGTTCCGGCTTTTGTGGTTGGCAGGTTCACTTTAAAATTAAGATCCTGATAACCAAGTGTACCACCCATGCCCTCTTTACCTTTTATTTTTTCTACTAAAGAGGTGGTAGAATACCGATAATTAATAATATAGGAAGAATTGTGCTTTTTACTTATCGGCCCTTCAGAGGCAAAATCGATTCCCAATACCCCAAACTGAAAAGTATGCTGATATTTCTGACTGTTTCCATTCCGTAGCCGCATATCAAATACACCAGAAACGGCATTGCTATATTCGGCCGGGAATGCGCCGATAAAGAAATCCGAATTACCAAGAACATTGCTACTTAGCCCGGAAAGGAAACCGCCACCCAAAGCATCTGCGTCAGCAAAATGATTGGGATTCGGTATTTCAATAGCTTCCAGTTGCCATTGCAACAAACTTGGTGCATTTCCATGTATGGAAATTCCGTTATTCGAGGCATGCGGGATTGCTACTCCCGCATAAGAACTCACCAACCTGGCGGGATCGTCCATTCCACCTGCAAAACGACTAGCTTCTTCTACACTAAACATTTGTGCACCCAGCAAGGCCATTTTATTCTGTGATTCGGATTTGTTGACCTGGGGTCTGATCACCAGTTCATCTAACTCAATGACATTTTCGGTGAGTGTAATATCCAGATTTATTTCTTTGGCAGAACCAACCAGCACTTCTTTTATTATACCTGTTTGATATCCTATGTAGCTTACTACAACGTCATGTCTGCCAATTGGAACATCATTTAATACAAACCTACCCTCTCCATTGGTAGTTGTTCCGGTTGACTGATTATCTAACATTACCGTAACTCCGTACAGCGGTTCACCGGAAGCTTTATCTGTTACAATACCCCTTATACGCTGGCTCAATGTCTCTTTTGTTTGAGCAAATAGTGTTTGTGATCCTGCAAGGAAAAACAACAACAGTATCCATACATTTCTAATTATTATCCGTCTCATTCTTTGCTTTTGTTTATAATCTGCCAACAAAAATAAGGGGAGTAATAATTCGTTTTGGGTTTTATAGACAGATGAAGTTATTCAATATACAGAATGATTTATTTATTATACAGACAAAAAATACAGAAATTTTTATTCTTCTTTTGGATGTTCACCTATCTATTAAATACGCTTGCCACTTTAGGGTGGCAAACGCAGTAACAATGGAAAATGGCGGGATGTGTGATATTCAAATCAACATTTTATATTCAAATCATTCAATACTTTCCTTATTGCTTCAAAAGTAGTAATACGGGTAGGCACAAGTGGCAACCGCAATATATTTTCTATCATCCCCATGGCGTTCAACATAGATTTAACTCCTGCCGGATTCCCATCTACAAATAACAAATTAAATAATTCGGTAAATCTGTGATGAATTTTAAGGGCATTTGCATAATCTCCCTGTAGCGCTAAGCGAGCCATTCTGCTGAATTCTTTTGGGAAAGCATTTCCTATAACAGAAATAACCCCGATACCACCAAGAGTGATTAATGGAAAAGCAATTCCATCATCACCGGATATAACATCAAAGTTCTCCGGCTTATTCTTAATGATATCATCCATTTGAGTAAGGTTTCCTGAAGCTTCTTTAATTGCGATTACATTTTTAAATTCACGGGCAATGCGTAAAGTAGTTTCAGCAGTCATGTTAACTCCTGTACGTCCGGGAACATTATAAAGTACAATCGGAAGTTCAGTAGCTTCTGCTATTGATTTATAGTGCTGATACATTCCTTCCTGAGAAGGTTTATTATAATAAGGTGTAACAGAAAGTATGGCATCTACCCCGGTAAAATCATCGTTTTTTAATTGCTCAACAATAGCCCGTGTATTGTTTCCACCCACTCCTAACACAATAGGAACTTTTCCGTTAACTCTTTCGATAACTACTTCTTTTATTTTCTTTTTTTCATCCTCTGTCAGTGTAGGGGTTTCGGCTGTTGTACCCAGCACACAAAGATAATCAGTGTTATTTTGAAGCAAATAATCCACCATGCGGATTAACGCATCATAATCAACGCTTTCATCCGCTTTGAATGGGGTAATCAATGCTACTCCCATTCCTTTCAATCTGGTTGTTTGTATCATGAGTTTATACTAATCTCAAATCTATTTTGCCGCAAAAGTACAAATATTTTCCTTTTCCTATGCACGAATAGATATATAAATTGTTTTCTAGCTATTAAAACGTTAGGATATCAGTGCTAAGAATTCTCCTTCGTTTATTATACGAACTCCCAGCTTCTGCGCTTTCTCTAATTTGGCCGGTCCCATATTATCACCTGCCAGAATGAAACTGGTTTTGGCTGATATGCTTCCAACATTTTTCCCACCGTGTTTCTCGATGATTGTTTTATATTCATCTCTGGAATGTTGAGTAAATACTCCACTAATTACAATAGACATTCCGGCAAGCTTATCGGAGTAAAAGCTTTCTTCCTCTTCCGAGCGTTGCATTTGTAGCCCCGCAGCAGTCAGCCGTTCAACCAGTTTGCGATTGGCTTCATTAGAGAAATAAGTAATTATACTTTGAGCAATCTTTTCACCAATTTCATCTACGCTAACCAATCTTTCCATATCAGCTTCGGCTAACTCCTGAATGTTAGCAAACGCCCGTGCAAGTTTCTTGGCTACCGTTTCACCAACAAATCGTATTCCTAAAGCAAAGATCACACGTTCGAATGGAACTTCTTTACTATTATTAATTCCATTTATAATATTCACGGCCGACCTCTCTCCCATTCTATCGAGATGTTTTATATCGTTGGCAGTAAGTTGGTATAAATCGGCACTGTTCTTAATCAGTCCTAAACGGTAAAACAAATCCACAGTTTCGGGTCCTAAACCATCAATATTCATGGCTCGTCTGCTAATGAAATGTTCTATTTTACCTTTTATCTGCGGTGGACAACCCGTATCATTCGGACAGTAATGAGCAGCTTCCCCTTCATACCTTATTAATGGAGTACAACATTTAGGGCAACAGATAATAAAACGAACCTTTTCGCCCGGCATAAAACTTCGTACCGAAACATCTACTCCTGTTATTTTAGGAATGATTTCTCCACCTTTTTCTACATATACCATATCACCGATATGTAAATCAAGGTTTTCGATGATATCAGCATTGTGTAAAGAAGCTCTTTTCACAATGGTTCCCGATAACTGAACAGGCTCAAGATTTGCCACCGGGGTTACTGCTCCTGTACGTCCTACCTGATAAGTAACTTTATTTAAACGAGTTAATGCGCGTTCCGCCTGAAACTTATAAGCAATTGCCCAACGGGGAGACTTAGCTGTAAATCCCAGATTTTTTTGCTGCAACAAGTTATTTACTTTTAATACAATACCATCTGTAGCTACCGGAAGGTTTTTACGTTCAATATCCCAGTAATTGATATATTCAAAAACTTCTATCAAAGAAGAACATTTCCTCATTACATCAGGTACTTTGAATCCCCATTTCCCGGCCTCCTGCATATTCTCATAATGGCCTTCGCATGGCAAATTATCTCCCAGCAAATAATATAAATAAGCATCCAGTTTTCGCGATGCAACTACAGACGAGTTCTGTAATTTCAAAGTTCCCGATGCAGCATTTCGCGGATTAGCGAATAAGGGTTCTTCGCGAGCTTCTCTTTCTTTGTTCAGTGATTCGAAAACACTCCAGGGCATTAATATTTCGCCGCGAATTTCAAAAGACGGTGGATAATTATCCCCATGAAGTACCAATGGAATGCTCCGTATGGTTTTAACATTATCGGTTACATCATCACCTTTCTCGCCATCACCACGCGTAACAGCTCTAACAAGTTTACCGTTTTCGTAAGTAAGCGCAATAGAAGTACCATCATATTTAAGTTCGCAACATATTTCAAAATCTCCATTAAGAGAACGTTTTGTACGATCGTAAAAATCCGTAACTTCTGTTTCCGAATAGGTATTAGCAAGAGATAGCATCGGATATTTATGGGCAACCTGAGTAAAATTCTTATTCAAATCGCTGCCAACTCTCATGGTCGGTGAATTTTCATCTTTGTACTCCGGGTATTGATTTTCAAGATCTTGCAACTCCCGCAAAAGGAAATCGAATTCCATATCCGATACCACCGGAGTGTTTAATACATAATAATTATAATTGTGCTGATGAAGCTCTTCACGCAATTTTTCGATTCTATCTTTTGGTGTCATATATTATTTGTTTCAGGCAAAAATACACTTTCTCCCTGAATATTTGTATTTTTGTGGAAAATTAAAGTTATGCGTATTGATATTATCACCGTTTTACCTGAAATGATTGAAGGTTTTTTCAATTGTTCGATAATGAAACGTGCTCAGGATAAAAAGCTGGCCGAAATCCATATTCACAACCTCAGGGATTATGCAACCGACAAACACCGTAGAGTTGATGATTATCCTTTTGGTGGCTTTGCAGGAATGGTGATGAAAGTCGAACCCATTGAACGATGCATTAATGAGTTAAAAGCTGAAAGAGAATACGATGAAGTTATTTTCACTTCTCCGGATGGCGAACAGTTCAATCAGAAAATGGCAAATACATTATCACTTGCCGGAAACTTGATTATACTTTGTGGCCACTTTAAGGGTATTGATTATCGCATCAGAGAGCATCTTATTACAAAGGAAATAAGTATTGGTGATTACGTTCTAACCGGTGGAGAACTTGCCGCCGCCGTTATGGCCGATGCCATTGTACGTATCATACCCGGTGTAATTTCTGATGAACAGTCGGCTCTCTCGGATTCTTTTCAGGACAATCTTCTCGCTGCACCGGTGTACACCCGGCCTGCAGAGTACAACGGGTGGAAAGTGCCCGATGTTCTACTTTCCGGTCATGAAGCCAAAATCAAAGAATGGGAGCTTCAACAGTCACTGGAAAGAACCAAGCTGTTACGACCGGATCTTTTATAAAACACAACACAAATTTCCTTTTTTCTCCCAAACAATTAAAACCGCTTGGTTGTTATCAATATTACTCTCTTACGGACACTATAACGTGTGGTAACAACTAAAATAAACATTATGAGTTCACAAAAAATTCATCAATTACTGGGAGATAAAGCCGAATATTATCTTGCCCATACATGCAAAACGATTGATAAATCGTTAATTCATGTTCCATCACCAAATACCATTGATGATGTTTGGATGATCACAGACCGAAATAACCGGACTTTGAACAATCTCCAAATTCTGTTTAGTCAGGGACGATTGGCGGGCACAGGATATGTGTCAATCCTACCTGTAGATCAGGGAATTGAACACACAGCAGGTGCGTCTTTTGCTCCGAATCCTCTTTATTTCGATCCCGAGAACATTGTAAAACTTGCTATTGAAGGTGGTTGCAATGCTGTTGCTTCTACTTTTGGAGTTTTGGCCTCTGTAGCTCGCAAGTATGCTCATAAAATACCGTTTATTGTTAAGATTAATCACAACGAATTACTTTCTTATCCTAACACATACGACCAGATATTATTTGGATCGGTAAAAGAAGCATGGGAAATGGGTGCCATGGCTGTTGGTGCAACTATCTATTTTGGGTCACCCGAGAGTCGCCGCCAGATAGTTGAAATAGCCGAAGCATTTGAGTATGCTCATGAATTGGGTATGGTTACAATTTTGTGGTGTTATTTGCGTAACGGCAAATTCAAAACAAAAGATGCCGACTACCATACGGCAGCCGATTTAACCGGACAGGCTAATCACTTAGGGGTTACCATTAAAGCTGATATTATAAAGCAAAAACTTCCTACTGTTAATGGTGGCTTCGAAGCGCTACATTTTGGCAAATATGATGAGCGTATGTATAGTAATTTGAGTTCTTCGCATCCTATAGATATGTGTAGATATCAGGTTGCTAACTGTTTTATGGGAAGATCGGGATTGATTAATTCCGGTGGTGAATCGAACGGTGAGTCCGATCTTCGGGATGCTGTAATTACTGCTGTGGTGAATAAAAGAGCAGGTGGAATGGGACTTATTAGTGGAAGGAAAGCATTTCAAAAGCCTATGAATGAAGGTGTAGAGCTGCTTCATACTATACAAGATGTCTACCTCGATAGCCGAATAACAATTGCCTAATCTTAAACTACAATAAAGTTACCCTATTTATATGAATCGTATATTATTTTTCATTTGTTTTGTAGGACTATCAGCCGGAAGCTATGCTCAACACAATGCACTAGTAAAACAAATTCAATCTATTATCAAAGGAAAAAATGCTACAGTAGGAGTAGCGGTGAACTTTGATGGAAAGAGTTCATTCGCTATTAACGACAATGTAGAGTATCCTATGCTAAGTGTTTATAAACTTCATCTGGCAATGGCATTACTGGATTATCTTGAAAAGAATAATCTCTCTTTAAACACCGAAATACACATTAAGAAAGAAAGTTTACTGCTTAATACGCACAGTCCTTTCAGAGATAAGCATCCGGAAGGAAATATTACCATACCTGTATCCGAGCTTCTTAAATATACGGTTTCGGAAAGTGATAATAATACTTGCGATATACTTTTTAATTATTTAGGTGGTCCTCAAGCTGTAGAAGCATATATAAAAGGGTTGGGTATTGAAAAGGTATGCATTTCATGCACAGAAAAAGACATGCATAAAGACCCTGAGGCTCGATACGCTAATTGGACTACTCCTTCGGAAGCCGTAGAACTGATTGAACTTTTCAGAGAAAAACAACTTTATTCGCCCACTTATAATAAATTATTAAAGGAGCTTCTTGTTGATACATCCATCGGTTCCGACAAAATCAAAGGCCTATTGCCGGAGAATCTTGTAGTGGGGCATAAAACGGGAAATTCATTCAGGAACGCACAAGGAATTAAGGCTGCCGATAATGATATAGGATTTGTAACTCTTCCTAACGGAAGTGGCTATTCTGTAGCTATTTTCGTTAAAGACTCTAAAGAAGATGATAAAACCAACGCGCAAATAATATCCCGCATATCAAGGGTAATATTCGAAAACTACATTCAACAAGGGATGTAAATGCACGTTGCATTTCTCTCAAATGCGCGTTGCTAATTCGAAAATGCACGTTGCATTTGGGTAAATAGCACGTTGCATTTGGGTAAACAGCACGTTGCAAATTGTCATCTTGCACGTATGTATTTGATTATCCTAATGGACATTAATATTTATAGGTGTCTTGGTAAATATACGACAAAATAATACTAATAAATAATAATTTGTTTATATTTGCATTCTTAATTGGGGAAATTTAAACAAACAATTGTGTAATAATAAGTAAAACAGATGAAATTATGAAAAAAAACAAATGGATATCATTAGTTTGTGCATGCATTCTTAGTAGCTCAATACTATTTAGCTCGTGTATTGGATCATTTTCACTTTCTCAGCGTTTATTAGACTGGAACCATGATATCAGTAACAGTAAATTTGTAAACGAATTGGTTTTTGTTGCGTTTTATATAATACCTGTATACGAAATATCATATCTGGCAGATATATTGGTAATCAATGCAATTGAATTTTGGAGTGGCGATAATCCTCTTGCAAATGTAGGCGAGGTAAAGAAAGTAAAAGGTGAAAACGGAGATTTTCTTGTTGAAACTCTTGAAAACGGATATTCCATCTCTAAAGAAGGTGAAGCACCTGTAGAATTAGTTTATAATAAGGAAACTAACACATGGAATGTAGTTGCAGAAAATTACTCACAGGAGCTTATACGGATTAATGATGATGGCACTGCACAATTATTTACTCCGGAAGGTGCTTCTTTAGAAGTTAGCCTTGATGCAAAAGGCATTCAGGAAGCTCGTCACTTTGCTCTTGATAAAGTTTTTTTTGCTGCGCGTTAATATAATTACGATATACATATAAAAAAACGAAGGTTCATTACAGACCTTCGTTTTTTTATTGTCTTACAATCACTTGCAGACTTTATTCTTTAATGCATATTTCTCTTCCACAACGCTATCTGTTGGGAAGAAAGTAAAAATCAATCTCCATCCGCCTTCCTGATATACAAATTTACGGCCCTCTGCCCCTTTATCAATCAATCGTAGCTTTTCGGTAATAAAATTTTGTATACCTTCCGGCATCTTATCTCCTTCTCTCGAACACTCTACCGTGAGAAAGAATCCGGAAATTGCAATGGTGCTTACTAAGTTTAAAATTTTATCGACCATATAGGCAGGTTACTGAGCATAAAAAAATGAATTCTCTATTTTCTTATTATCACTGTCAAGAATATCCAGTTCCACAAAACCACCATTATTCATGTCGAAATAATATAAAACCATCGGATGGTATCCTTTGCCAAGCGCCTTCTGCCCCCGTAGAGTTCTGGGGCCATGTGGACCATCATTGTTTACTACAACCTCATCATTAATATAAAGCATACTGCCATCATCCGATCCCAACGAAAAAGTATAAATATCTTCTTTGTCTATCTTCAAATATCCATAGTATTTCATCGCTTGCTTATGATTAGTAACTCCCTCAGGAATCATCACCTTATCAACCGTAAATTTTGCTTTTACAGGAGCGTTATCAATATTAGCACTCTTGTTTACTATCGCCTCATGCCATTCGCAAATTAAACCGAGGAATTTAGCACCCTGCTCCTCTCCTTTTATATATTCTTCTTTACGATAAGAAGTTTTAATAATATCTGCAGCAGTACCATCGGGACGGAAAAGACGAATAGTAAAATCGGTAGTTTCGTTTATCTTAAAAGGAGCTGTATATAATTTTGAGTTTTCATCAGGTATACTTCCATCAATTGTGTAACGAATTGAAATAGCCGGTAACGGATAATCCCAGGTAACAGTAGTTTCACCAACAAAAGAATTGCTTACATGAACTCCTTCCAAATCTAACGGACGGTAGTTGATACCCATAGCATCCATACGTGGATAATGAGCGAGTAAACGTTGATAAAAATCATCCCAATTCAAATCTTTATCCCGGCTCCATGCAACTTCACTGAGCGCAAACATGCGAGGCATGGTCATATAATCCTGTCTTTTACGGGAAGGAATCCATTCTGCCCAAGTATTTGCCTGAAGTCCTTTAACCAACTTTGCATTTTCTACCGAAATTTCTTTCGGCATTGGATTAAACTCATATAGCTTTCGTAAAGTACTATAATCCTGTTGATAGTCGAAATAATAATGGCTATTAGGGGTTAAAATCACCTCATTACCTTGTGCGGTGGCTTCGTGCACAGCTTTTTTTGCCCATGTTCTCCACCACATCATAGTTGCAGTCTTAGACATTCCTCCTTCCAGTATCTCATCCCAACCAATCATTTTCTTGCCGTTAGCAGTAAAGAAATCTTCCATTTGATGCACAAACCATGATTGAAGTTCTTTTTCGTCCTTCAACTTATTAGCTTTGATACGAGCCTGACAGTGAGGGCATTTCTTCCAATTAGTCTTATCTACTTCATCTGCGCCCATATGAATATATTCGTAAGGGAATAGCTCAAATATTTCGGCATATACATCTTTACAAAACTCTAAAGTTGAGTTCTTACCGGGACATATTGGGGCGGAGAACAACTTTCCCCATCCGGTTTTATCGAAACAAGACAACGTTGGGTATTGACCAATGGCTGCGGAGAAATGTCCCGGCATATCAATTTCAGGAATAACATCTATACCAAGCATCCCTGCATATTCTACCACTTCACGAATCTCTTCCTGAGTATAATAGCCACCATATTCGGTACCATTATTCCTCAATTTATCCTCCTGTAGTAAATAGTCTGCATTTGATTGTTTTTCGGCTAAGTTGATGCATCCTTTATCATGGTTATTGAATGTGCGCCAAGAGCCTTTTTCTGTTAATAATGGATACTTCTTTATTTCCACACGCCACCCCTGATCATCAGTAAGATGCCAATGGAACTTATTAAACTTATATTGCGCCATAATATCCAGGAACCTTTTAACCTCGTTCTTATCAAAGAAATGACGAGAAACATCCAGCATCATTCCACGCCAGTTCCATTTCGGCTGGTCGGAAATACTAACCGCCTGGATGCGGATAGTAGCATCTGATGATTTAACAGGCATCAACTGGCGAAGTGTCTGAATGCCCAATACAACCGCACGAGGATTTGAACCGGTAATATTGATACCGGATTTGGTTACATTCAGTTTATATGCATCATTATCACCAAGAGAAGTATCAATATCGAGGTAAATATTTCCAGATTGCGAAATAGAATATTCCCGTCCTGTAACAGATTTTAATACTGTATTTATATATTCTACAGCGCCCTTTAAAGCCGGGTCGGCATACCCTATCGTAGTATTTTTTGTTAATTGGTAACCACCCGTATTAACGGTTAGTTCTATGGGTTTAGGAATAATATTAACTTCGGTAACTTCTTTATCCGAGCAACCTACCAAAGTAATTAATAACAATAAGATTAATTCTTTTCTCATAAATGACTTTAAATTTGATTGTTAGCTATAGATTAATAATTGGATAATCTCCCAATTCTTTTTGTTTCTCTATCAAGGCGTTTATTAATTCCGATTTTATTTCTTTATAATCCGGATTATCAGCGATATTGATGGTTTCGTAAGGATCAGACAATAGATCAAATAGTTGTACCTGATTTATTTCAGGATATACAATCAGTTTATATTGTTCCGAACGGATCATTCGTTGCAAATGCCGAAAATAGCCAAAGATATATTTTTCACCACCTCTCTCGTTATCTTTTAATAAAGGGTATAGACTCTGAAAATCAACAGTATCAGGAACTTTTATACCGGCAAAATCACATGTGGTTGCAAATAGACTTTGCATATATACCATTTTATCAACCTTATAATTCTTTTTTATGCCCGGTCCTGCAATAATAAGAGGCATACGTATGGAGTGATCATATAGATTCTGTTTTCCCATAAGTCCGTGCATACCAACCGCTAAACCATGATCGGAAGTAAATAAAATATAAGTATTCTCTACTTGACCGGAATTTTCCAGTTTATCTAATATCCTGCCAAGTTCTCTGTCGAAATGGGAAATAATAGCATAATATTCCTGTCGGTGTAGCCGAACTGCTTCTTTGGTTCGCGGATAAGGAGCCAGAAGTTCATCCCGCTCATTCGTTATACCAATATCGAAAGGATGGTTGGGAAGAAAATTAGAAGGAATCTTTATTTCCTGCTGAGGATACATATCTACAAACTCTTTAGGAGATTGGCGCGGATCATGAGGAGCATTGAATGCGACATACATAAAAAAAGGATTTTCATGCTCTTTGCCGAGATATGAAATGGCTTCATCAGCAAACAATTCGGAAGTATGCTTGTTTACTACATAACTTTCTGTAATTTGTTTGGTTCCGTTATTTGTTACTACATCTTTAACTCTTGGGCTCCAATGACCTTTGTAATCGGTATTCCAAGGTGTCCATTTACTGCCGTTTGGTCTTGAATAAGCAAAATTCTTGCTATTGTTCTCATCTGTAGTTTCATAAAATCCGGCAGCCACCGCAGTACCGGTAGCAAAACTTCTCAATAATGATTCGTTTGTGTTATGCCATTTTCCGGTAATAAATGTATCATATCCGGCTTCGTTCATTACCTCTCCCCATAGTTTTGCCTGCATGCTTTGATCATCAGGAACGGTTCTGGCCCATTCAACAATGCAGTTATTAATCTTTTGAGCATTCATAACATTGGCTCCGGTAATAAGCATTGTTCTGCTTGCAACCGAAACCGCGCCACTCCATGAACCCTGATTAAATGCGTGTGTAAATGTAGTTCCATTTTTAACAAGACGATCCATATTGGGAGTATGGACTTCCGTAGCGTTTATACTACTTATCGATTCGTACGTCTGGTCATCAGTTATAATAACCAGAATATTGGGCTTATTTTTATTCTTTGCCCAAAAAGTTTGTATTACTGCAATGAGAAATACAAAAATAAATAAGGTTCTTTTCATAAATAGAGATATTAAGATTATTTCTTTTCAATCATAATATGCCGAAGCTTTCCATATGCATCAAAAGATTTACGCGAAGATAGCGATATTGTTATCATCAACGATAGCATGGAAGCTGTAAAAGTAATAACAATAATCATCATCTGATATTTGATTGCCACGTTAGGACTGCTTCCACCCAATATCTGTCCAATCATTGTACCCGGCAGAGCTACCAAACCCATCACTGCCATATTTGCAATAAGCGGACTAAATGACTTTATTATCGCTTCTTTAATAAACGGAGCTCTAGCCTCTTGCTGGCTGGCACCGTTACCTAATAAATAATAATACATCTGTTGTTCTCTTTGTAATCCCGAATAATAAACATTTAATGCAACCACATTAGATGACAGCATATTGCCCATCAGAATTCCAAAAATGGGAATAAAATACTGAGCACTGAATGGATTCTTTAATTGTAAAACCAAAACAAGGAAATACATTCCAATTACCACAACAGAGAATAAAAAACCTGTTGCTATGGGAATAAATAGAATGCTCCATTTTATCCTTGTACGAGATAAGGTTGTGTGTGATGCAACAAAGATCATAATAATAACCCATAGAAAATTTATCAAGGGATTATTCCATTCGAATAAATACTTTAAATAAACACCAATAAAGAATAATTGAGCAATCATTCTCACAACACCAATAACAGTAGCTTGTACTAATCCTGTTTTATACTTCCATAAATAATATACAGGAACTATGAGTAAAAGCACTCCTATTAACAAACTGATATATGAAATATCGGTTGTTCCCATTATAAGAAAATCTGTTTATCGCATCCGTTTGCAAAGCCATCATGGTGAGATACTACTAAAATTGCAGTTCCACTATCGGCCTTCTTTTTAAAGAAATCCAATACCAAACCCGTAGACTTCTCATCCAAAGCAGATGTGGGTTCATCAATAATAATCAGTGGTTTTTGTAATAAAGCAGCAACTGCTAACATTATACGTTGCCGTTGTCCACCGGATATTTCCATAACGCGCTTGTTGTATAAATTACTGCTCAAATCAAGTTCGTTGAAACAGGCAAACAAGTCTTCTTTAGAAAATTGATTCTTCTTATTGGCTTTAATTTGAAAAGGCATATTAATCATCTCGGAAACCCATTCTGATGGCAATGCCAATTCTTGAGGAACCCAGGAAATATATCTGCGTACCTTATCTATACTTTTCTTATTTAACAATATATCATTTACATAAATTTCTCCCTCCTTTAAAGGCACAAATCCCATTATTGCGTTTAACAATGAGGTTTTTCCTTTCCCTGATTTTCCCGAAATACAAGCTATTTCTCCTTTACCAAGGTGTAGATTAAAGTTGGAAAAAAGAGGTTCATTTCCAAATGATATACAAGCATTTATTATTTTAAGCATTCATCCATCAAAAGTAGATATTGATAATCAGATTTAATCGTTCATTAACTTACGATATCTTACGCGTTTTGGTTCAACATTTCCCATTCTCTTCATCTTATTCTCTTCGTAATCCGAATATGAACCTTCGAAATAGAATACATTCGAATCCCCCTCAAAAGCAAGAATGTGGGTACAAATTCTATCCAGGAACCAGCGATCATGGGAGATTACTACTGCACATCCGGCAAAATCTTCGAGACCTTCCTCTAATGCGCGGAGCGTATTCACATCAATATCATTAGTAGGTTCATCCAATAACAGAACATTTCCTTCTTCCTTTAATGCCATTGCCAGATGAAGTCTATTGCGTTCTCCTCCGGATAATACTCCACAAAGTTTTTCCTGATCGGCCCCCGAAAAATTGAAACGCGACAGATAAGCACGCGCATTGATATCGCGCCCCCCCATACGGATAAGTTCGTTTCCACCTGAAATAACCTGATAAACACTCTTATCAGGATCTATATCACTATGCTGCTGATCTACATAAGCTACTTTTACCGTTTCTCCAACTTCGAAAACACCTTTATCTACCTGTTCCAATCCCATAATAAGACGGAAAAGAGTTGTTTTACCTGCACCATTAGGGCCAATTACACCAACAATTCCATTCGGCGGAAGCATAAAATTAAGGTCATCAAACAATAATTTATCACCATAGGCCTTTGCTACTCCAATTGCCTCAATAACTTTTTTACCCAAACGTGGACCATTAGGTATGAAGATTTCGAGTTTTTCTTCTTTTGCTTTTACATCTTCATTCAACAATTTATCATACGAATTTAAACGGGCTTTACCTTTAGCCTGACGAGCTTTAGGAGCCATTCTAACCCATTCTAATTCACGCTCAAGTGTTTTACGGCGTTTGCTAACAGTCTTTTCTTCCATTTCCATCCGCTTGGTCTTTTGTTCTAGCCAAGATGAATAGTTTCCTTTCCATGGAATACCTTCACCACGATCCAATTCAAGAATCCATCCGGCTACATGGTCAAGAAAATAGCGGTCGTGGGTTACAGCAATAACCGTTCCTTCGTATTGTTGAAGATGTTGCTCTAACCAATCAATAGATTCAGCATCAAGGTGGTTGGTTGGTTCATCAAGCAATAATATATCTGGTTTCTGTAATAATAACCGACAAAGAGCGACACGGCGACGTTCGCCACCTGAAAGATTTTTAATTGGCTGATCCTCCGGTGGGCAACGTAATGCATCCATAGCGCGTTCCAGTTTGCTATCCAGATTCCAAGCATCGGTAGCATCAATGATATCTTGTAACTCTCCCTGGCGGGCAAAGAGCTTATCCATCTTTTCCGGATCATCGTAATACTCCGGATCTCCAAATTTAAGGTTGATTTCTTCGTATTCGGCTAGTGCATCCACAATGGGTTGAACACCTTCCATTACCACTTCTTTAACTGTTTTAGATTCATCCAGTTTAGGTTCTTGTTCCAGATAACCAACAGAATATCCTGGCGAGAAGACTACTTCACCTTGATAAGTTTTTTCAATTCCGGCTATGATTTTCAGCAATGTTGATTTACCCGAACCATTGAGACCAATGATGCCAATTTTCGCACCGTAAAAGAAGGATAAATAGATATCTTTTAAAACGTACTTATTTTGTTGGAAGGCTTTGCTCACTCCCACCATTGAAAAAATAATTTTTTTATCGTCAGCCATATAATATATAATAATGTGTGATGTTGATAATTTCGACAAACTTAGATAAAAATCTGCGATTTATAAGCGTGTCGCATAAAAGAATACCATT